>JAOZQN010000421.1 GCA_029932195.1 Bacteroidales bacterium
AACATTATATACGTAATAATCAATTAATTATAAACTCCGAAACTTCAGTTAATTAGATATACTAATTTAGAAAACTGATTTATGGAAACAAAAATTCAAATAAATATTTTTAATGCTATACGCACTTTGTCTGATAGCTTATCTTATGAATATAAAAAACAATTAATTGAAATTCGTAATACTGAGATACAAACAGAAGTCTCTTACAAACAAGAAATTATTGATGCAAAAAATTCAAATGACGATTTTGTTTTTAACGAAAAAGAGTTTGAAGCTCTCAATAAAAAAATGATAACTTTATAAAATGAAATCAACAGTAGCTATAGACAAACAGACAGTAAACATAAAATTTATTGCAAAATTAATCTTTCTTTTATTACTTCTTGGAACATTTGTTTATTCGGGAACAGCTTATTTTAACCAATTTGCTCACAAGAAAAAACAAAAAACCGAACAAAAGAACAGCAACAGAACCAAAAGTAACAGTAAAAATGATAGTAATTGGCAAAATAAAAAGAACAGTGGAAAAAACGAACCACATAAAAATCAGAATGTAAAAGAAACATTGAAAAAACAAATTGAAAAATATAAAAACGAAATTGAAAAATTAAAACAAAAAACAAACAAGACAAAAGAAGAGGGAGAATTATTAAAACGCCTGAAAATAAAGAAAAAAAGACTTTTGAAACAGTTAAATCAAAAAGGAGAAACACACTGGAGGAAATAAAATATTATGAATTACAACTTAAACATAGGAAAAGGACTTGATTATCTTAATTTTGATTACTCTGTAAACGAAATTATACATCTGTTGGGAAAACCCAAAAAGATAACTGATGATGGCTCTACATTATGTATGGATTATAAGAACAGAGGCTTATTCGTTTCTTTCGAAAAAGAAGATGAGAAGTGGACAGATATGGATATACAAACAGATAAAATTTTTTATAAAAATATTAATTGGTTTGATATAGAAAAAAGTGAGCTTTTAAAAGCGATAAAAAAAATATACCAAGAAAAACAAATTACTTATAAATTTTATAAAAGCGAAGTAGAACTGTTAAACGAAGAACAATACGATTTTTATGAAATAGGTGTATCGCTTTTCTTTAAAATAAATAATCTTACTAATGTATATGTATCAAAGCCAATTTAATAAATTAACTAAAAATATATAAGATAAAACAAAAATAGTAAAATAAAAAGCATCTATTTTTTTATCAAAAAAAATGATAACTTTATAAAATGAAATCAACAGTAGCTATAAACAAACAGGCAATAAACATAAAATTTATTGCCAAATTAATCTTTCTTTTATTACTTCTTGGAACACTTGTTTATTCGGGAACAGCTTATTTTAACCAGTTTGCTCACAAGAAAAAACAAAAGACTGAACAAAAGAACAGCAACAGAACCAAAAGTAACAGTAAAAATGAGAATTGGCAAAATAAAAAGAACAGTGGAAAAAACGAACCACATAAAAATCAGAATATAAAGAAATCGTTGAAAAAGCAGCTTGAGAAATATAAAATGGAGATAGATAAATTGTCTAAAAAAACAAGTAGAACAAAAGAAGAGTCTAAAAAAAATACGATTTTTAAAAGATAAGATAAAAAATATTCAAAAACAATTAAAACAAAAAGGTGAAACACATCATAGAAAATAAATTATGAACTATAATTTTAAAATAGGACAAGGACTTGGGAAAATTAATTTTGAATTACCTGAAAAAAAAATACTACAAATACTTGGTAAACCAACGAATATTGATAAAACAAAGGGAAATAAATGTTTTATAAATGATTATGACTACGATGATTTAGGAATTAGTGTTATTTTTCATTTTGATGAGTTTGCCGACCCAAAAAATTGTATGCACGTTCATACTAATAATATTGTATATGAAAATAAAACGTGGAAAGGTTTAGATAAAAATAATCTGTTAAAAATAATTAGAACAATACATAAGGAACGAAAAATAAATTATAAATTTGATTACGAAAAAATTGAGTTCAACGAATTTATTCAAAAAGAATATAATTTTGATAATATAGGACTAACTTTGTGGTTTAAAGATAACCTATTTAATGAAGCTGTTGTTTATAATCCCGAAAACTAAAAATATATAAGATAAAATAATAAAACTAAAATAGTAAAATAAAAAGCGTTTAGCTTATTTTTCTTTACCTAAAATGAATCCAACTACAACAATAAACAAACAGGCAATAAACATAAAATTTATTGCCAAATTAATTTTTCTTTTATTACTTCTTGGAACACTTGCTTATTCGGGAACAGCTTATTTTAACCAATTTGCTCACAAGAAAAAACAAAAGACCGAACAACAAAACAGCAACCAAACCAAAAGCAATAGCAAAAATGAGAATTGGCAAAATAAAAAGAACAGTGGAAAAAACGAACCACATAAAAATCAGAATATAAAAAAATCGTTGGAAAAACAACTTGAAAAAATAAACAAAAAAATAAAGCAACTTACTGAAAAAACGAATAAAACGAAAGATGAAAAAAAACTATTGAAAAAATTGAAAGATACTAAAAACAATATTCTGAGAAAAATAAATCAAAAAGGGGAAACACATTGGAGAAAGTAAAAAATCAAAAATGAAGTTTTGTTTTTTCATAAAAATGTAAATTACTCTGAAAAATGCAAAAAAATGAATTATAATTTTGAAATAGGACAAAGTTTTGCTGGAATTAATTTTAATTTTCCAGTAAAAAAAACTTTAAAATTACTTGGAAAGCCCGACAAAACATATAAAGATGATTTTAGTCTGTATTTTCAATATAATAACCTTGGACTTTATTTAACTTATGAAAAAGAAAATAAAAAATGGGCAGATTTAGGAATACAAACAGATAAATTGTTTTACGAGGGGAAAAATTGGTATGATTATAATAAAAATGAACTAATAAAACTTATAAAAGAAATATATAAAAAAAAGAAATATAATTTTGAGTTTGATATAACAGAGCTTGAATGCACAGAAGAACAACAATATAATTTTTACGAAATAGGTGTGGCATTATTTTTTAATAATAACTTTCTTACAAATGTTATTGTATCAAAACCACTTATTGATTAACAAACTTAAATAATAAAAATATATAAGATAAAATAATAAAACAAAAATATTAAAATAAAAGTGTTTAGCTTTTTTCTTTGACTACTTATGATAGAAAAAACAAGAGAAAAATCGCAAAATGAATAATAAATTTCTTATCTTTGTATTATAAAACTAATAATAAAATTAAACATTATGATTACAGCAGAAATTACAAACGGTAAAGATTTTCAATTTTTTAAAATTCCTATAAGTTATAAAATAAATGATACAAAAATTTATTTAAAAAAAATAGGTAATTCTTTGTTCGTAACACCATATCATAATCCTTGGCAATCATTTTTTGATAGCTTAAATAAATTTACAGACGATTACATGAACGACCGAGAGTAACCCGAACAAAAACGTGAAATATTTGATTAATATAAAAATAACAAATTTTGTAAATTAGCATTTTAAATTAAGATGCTAATTAAATAAACTAAATGGACAATAAAATGACCTATCAAGAAATTGTAAAACAAAAAGAAACACTTAGTCAGCAAGATTTTTTGAATTATTTGAATAGACTACCCGAAATTGCACAAAAAAATTTTAGTTTAAATATATTTAATGTATTTTTGCACAATTTTGGAAAGCAAAAGAATGATTTATTAAAAACTGAAAAAGAAAATAAAACAAATAGAGGTATTGTTAATCTTTTAAAATATGCTGGTATTTTAGAAGGTATAGACACTTCTGATATTTCGGAAGAAGAACTTTACTTACAAGAAGATTAATATGAAAAAATATTTTATTGATAGTAATATAATTATAGAAACTTGTAAAAATAACCCACAAGCAAAAGCTATTCTAAATAAATATAGTGAAAATTGTTTTACTTATATAAATCCGATAGTTGTTAGTGAAGTAGCTTATATTTTAAAAAAGAAATTGAATATTAACATAGAAACAGTTGCTCTAATTTTACACGAGTTTTATATGCTTCCAGTAGGAAAAGAAGTAATAAAAATAGCTTTTGAATATATGCACCAATACAATATAAAACCTAATGATGCAATAATTGCTGCAACATGCAAACATTATAAAATACCTAATTTAATGACAATGGACAGTGATTTTAAAAATGTTTGCAATAATGAAAATATATTTCTAATCAACAAATAATAAAAATATATAAGATAAAATAATAAAACAAAAATATTAAAATAAAAGCGTTTAGCTTTTTCTTGATTACAAAAATCGCCAATTTTTAACACACCAAGAAATAAGACGAATGCCTACGCCTCTGGCGTGGGTTGTTCTTATTGGTGTGTGGGTGTTTGGCGATACCTTGTAATCAAATAAGTTACAGTTCCCACGCTTTTTTTATGTTCAATTTATACTAACGCTTTTTGGGGAGGTGGAGGCAAACTAATATTTTTATAAGATATGAAAAAGTTTTTTTTAATAGGTATCTTAATGTTTTTTTTCCTGCCTATTTTTTCTCAAGATTACATTAAAGTAAGCTCTTTTGATGATTTGCCACAAAGATATGTTAAAACAATTAGGTATAATACTGTTTTATACGAAGAGCATAGTGTTGTTAGTAATAATCTTTTGATAATTCCACAGTGGAATACTGTTTTAGAATCAAAAGAACAACATTCTGGATGGCATAAAGTTAATTACAATGGGACAGAAGGTTGGCTCTTTGGTATGAGTATCTATGAAGTTAATAAAGATGGAGTTAGATTAATTTATGACAAATCAAACAATAATAATAATAAACAAACGCATGAAGGAGTTAGCGATAATTATCAGAAAGAAAATATGCCTGAATTGATGATTGTAGAATCATCGGTGAAATTTGTAGCAGAAGACGGTAGCACACAGCTAAATGCAGAAGATGCAAGTAAAATTACTTTTACCATCAAAAACACAGGAAAGGGAGATGCAAATAACCTTACTGTCTATGTTTCGCTTTCTCAATATATTTCAGGTATTGTTTTTAACAAAACACAAAACATAGGAAATCTTAGTGCCGGCAGTTCTAAGAATATAGAAATTAGTGTAACAGGAAACGAAAACCTGAACACAGGAATAACAGAGTTTAAAATATATGTAAAAGACAATGCCAACAACAGTAGCGAATTTCAGTTTCTGGAAGTAAAAACAAACGCCTATATTCCACCCGAATTAGTTTTGCAAGTGGACAAAATAGAAGAGACTATTAGCAACGAACTTGAAACGGTAACAAATCAAATGCGTGAAAACGAGACAATTACCGAAGCTGTAGAAACCAACGTAAACGTAGAAGTAAAAGAAGAAATAAACGAGGAAGGCGTTTCGGAAATGAACCTCAAAGTAACCTACGAATACGAGGTTCAGACCTCAAAACATGAGTTGATTAAATTGGACTAAATAGCTGTGTGTCAAAGAC
>JAOZQN010000422.1 GCA_029932195.1 Bacteroidales bacterium
AAAAACTGGGGGAACTTTTTTTGATGAAATATGAAATTATTAACACCTTAGGGTTGGGGTGGGCTTATCAATGGATTATTTACAGAGTGAAAGAATATGAGAATATCGGGAATATTTAATCTTTTTTTGAAGCAGTTAAAAGGAAAAAGAACAAGTTTAAATGGCTAATTATTAGTTTTAATTTGTCTAACGGTTTACAGTCAAATATTGTGATAAAATATCCTTGCTATGCGTAAAACGTTTACGCTTTATACATAAAATATTGTATTTTATTTAAAATAAGTGAATTAGAATTTAACTTTTAAATTTTATTATTATGAAAAAAATAACATTAATTATTAGTATTATTTGCATTACTTTGGCACTCACGGCGCAAGATATGCAATGGACAAAAGTAGAAACATTAATAGGAGACGCTTATGCCAATGTATTTGGCACATCGGTATCAATAGACGGAGACTATATGGTTGTAGGCGACCCCTCCGACAATGAAGACGCAACAGACGGCGGTACAGTTTATATTTATAAAAAAAACGCATCAAATCCAAAAGAATGGGATTTATTAAAAAAAATTACTAATTCAAATGCAAACTATGAATTCGGTTATGACTGTCAGATTATTGGAGACAGATTATTTGTAGCAACATATTTCAACGGAGTATATATTTACGAAAAAAATGAAGGCGGAACAGATAACTGGGGATATATTACACTTATTACCGAAGCTGGATTGCCAAGAGATTTCCTCGGTATAGATTTTTCTGCCAACGGAGACAGAGTTGCAATACGTAATTTCGATTACGACACCTACACAGAAGACTGTAATGTTTGTATTTTTGAAAAAGATGAAGGAGGAACAGATAACTGGGGACTCGTAAAAACTATATATTGCTCAAACTCTGAATATGATACTTTTGGGACTTCTATAAGTCTTAATGGAGATTTTGTTCTTATTGGTAATCCTGCCGGAATGAACACAAGTGGTGATGATGTCGGCTTTGCGTATTTGCACAAAAAAGACGAAGGTGGAACAGATAATTGGGGAATTGTAAAAACTTTTGAAGGCGATAATGACCGAGACCAACTCGGCTCATTTGTTATAATGGGAAAGTTAAATTTATTTATATCAATGCCAATATATAATGAAGACGAAGAAGTTCACATTCACACCAAGAACTGGGGTGGTTTTAATAACTGGGGATTAAAAAAAACAATAATCGGAAATTCAGGTCATTTTGTCAAAGTTATGGCTCTTGAAAATCCTTTGCTAATTATTGCCGATAAATTTATCGATGGAACGTATGATCACGAAGGAAAAATGTATATACATGGCAGAAATTACGAAACAATAAATAACTGGGGAGAACGACAAGCAATTTCGCCAGAAAATCCGTCAGAAGATGCTTATTTCGGAAGTGATGTTGCTGTTTCCGGCGATACTATTGTTGTTGCTATAAGGGGACAAAATAAAGTTGTTATATTCTATCCGGAAGAGCCGGTAATGCAAGCTTCTAATGTAGAAATAACTGACGCAACACAAACTTCGCTAACATTCAACTGGACAGACGGAGACGGAGACAGCAGAGCTATTTTTATGAAAGCGACCACAACAGGAAGTCCCGAACCGGAAAATTATACTTCATACACTGCTAATTTATCTTTTGAAAGTGGCTCACAAATTGGAACAACTGGCTGGTATTGTGTTTATAATGGAGACGGTTCGCATTCGTCGGGAATTACTGTTAATAATTTGACTGCATCAACAGATTACAAAATAATGGTTTGTGAATATAATTTTGGAACGAACGAACAAATTTATCTTACGGAAACAGACACCGACAACCCAATCAATGCAAGGACAAAAGAAAATATAGCGTCAGTAGAAATTCATATCCTAAACCAACAACTACTGAACACCACAGTCGGAATGGAATACGAAATGAACCAAAATAATAATTGGATTTCATGCACAGACGGAACTACCGAAAACGTAGAATACGAACCTATGGGAGGCGATTTTCAGGGTGAAATTCGCATCAGAGATAAAATTTACAACACTAATTATAATATTATTTATTTCGAAGAACCCGTACCACCTATCGTTACAATAAACTACGAAGACGCAGAAACTAATGAAGAAATCGGAATAGATATGGAATACAGTTATACAGAAGATTTTGCAACTGCTTATGATGGCGAAAATCAGGTGGTTTTTATTAATATTAACAACGACGAAAATATATATTTCAGATATAAAGCCACACAAGACGATTTAGCATCAGAAATTTTAGACTTGGTTATTCCAGACAGACCAGAAACACCAAGTTATTCTATTGATTATGAAACTATTAAGACAACAGAAAATATACCAACAACAGTAGAATATGCAGAAAATATTAATTTTACTACAAATTTACAAAACGGCGAAGGAGTAGCAATAGATTTAGAACCCGGTGTTAATCTGTGGTTTAGAGTAGCTTCTTCAAATACAAATCAAAATTTCATAAGCGAAAGTTTTGCCATGACCGTCCCAACACAACCCGATGCACCCACAAATCCGGTAGTTGACGACGCAAACAATACTTTTGGCTGGACTAATGTTTCTGGCTATAGCGATGCAGACATGTATGAATATTCTATTAATAACGGTGCAGGTTGGGAAGAATGTACTGCTAATCCGCAACCGATAGGAAATATTACAATCCCAACAGGCGAAGCACAAATTAGAGTTCACGCATCTGCTGCCAGCGAATATTTTTACGGCGAATCAATGCTGTCTGATGTTGATTTTAATGGAGTTACGTTGTTAGATTTATTAAACGTAGGTTATCATGTAGCAAATGGCGAGCTTACAAATACAACTACCGATATGGAATATCAGCTTGGAAGTGTCTTTAGTGATTGGTATGCTTGTGCAGATGGAACAACAGATGTAACTTTTATTATAGGAAATGTAAGAGTTCGTCAGGCAAGTTATACGCAAAATTACAGAGCAATAACATTGCTATATAGCATAGACGAGCCAGAAATTACTATTGATTATACAAATGAACAAACAAATCAGGAAATAACTTCGGATATTGAATATAATTATGATAATGATTTTGAAACCGCTAATATTCTGGGAGACGGAACAGTATTGGCATTAACTCCCGGAGAAGATGTTTATTTTAGATATTTGGTTACTGAAACAACTTTAGCATCAGAAATAAATTCGCTTGATGTTAGAGAACGTCCCGATGCTCCAACACTACCAGTTGTTGATGATGACGAAAATACTTTTGACTGGACAAATATTTCTGAAACAGAATATTACGATTATGAATATTCTATTGATAATGGAAACTCTTGGACAACATGCACAGAAAAACCAATTAATATCGAAAATATTGATGTGCCAACAGGCGAAGTTCAGGTTAGAACACTACCGGTAATTAGTAAACCTACAACAACTTTATATTTCGCTGGCGAGTCACTTCTCTCCGATGCTCCGTTTACAAGTCTTACTATTATAGAATTAGGAAGTATTGGTTATCATGTTGCAAATGGTGAACTTACAAATACTACAATAGAGTTGGAATATCAAATTGGCGAAACCAAAACTTGGACTATTTGTGATGACGGAACAACTACAGGAATAGAATTTATTGCCGGAAACATTGAAGTCAGACAAATTGATTACACCGAAAATTATAGATTAATAACAACTTTGGTCGTTCCAGATGCACCAGCTATTACAATTGATTTTATTAATGAAACTACAAACGAAAATATTACTTCGGCAATAGAATATAATTATGATAACGATTTTGCAACTGCAAACAACACAGGAGCAGGAACTTCGCTTGACTTAATTCCCGACGAAGACGTTTATTTCAGATATTTACCAACAGAAACCGACTTAACGTCTTATGTTGCTATTTTAGATGTTGCAAATCGTCCGGCAACACCCGCAGAACCAATTGTTGATGATGAAAACAATACTTTTGCATGGACATTCTCTACTGGGTTTGAAGACATAAACGATTACGAATTTTCTATCAACGCTGGTAATGACTGGACAAACTGCACAGAAAATCCGTTAAATATAGGAGATATTGCTTTATCAATTGGTGATGTTAGGGTTCGGATTTTGGCAACCGAAACATATTTTAAAAGCGAATCTTTATTATCAGATGCTCCGTTTACAGGTATTACTGTTATAGAACTATCTGATATTGGTTATCATGTTGCTAATGGAGAACTTACAGGCACTACAACAGAGTTGGAATATCAAATTGGCGAAACCAAAACTTGGACTGTTTGTGACGACGGAACAACTACAGGAATAGAATTTATTACTGGAAACATTGAAGTCAGACAAATTGATTACACCGCAAATTATAGATTAATTGCAACACTAACAATTCCTGAAGCACCAATTATTACAATTGATTTTATAAATGAAGTTACAAACGAAAATATTACTTCGGCGATAGAATATAATTATGATAATGATTTTGCAACTGCAAACAGCACAGGTTCAGGCAGTTCGCTTGACTTGATTCCCAACGAAGATGTTTATTTCAGATATTTACCAACCGAAACCGATTTAACTTCTTATGTTGCTATTTTAGATGTCGTAAGTCGTCCGGCAACACCAACCGATGGAGTTGTAGATGATATAAACAACACTTTTGCATGGACTTATACAACAGGTTACGAAGACATAAATAATTATGAGTTTTCTACCGATGCCGGTAACGATTGGGCAACCTGCACGGAAAATCCATTAAGCATAGGCAATATATCTTTATCAATTGGCGATGTTATGGTTCGGATTTTGGCAACGGAAACATATTTTAAAAGCGAATCGTTACTCTCCGATGCTCCATATACTATTGGTACAAATATTGTAGATTTGCAAAATAATATAATTACGTATCCAAATCCTACAAATGGTATTTTGCATATTGACTTTACAAACTTAGAAAAATTTGAAAACATAAGTATTCAAATAACAGATATAATAGGCAAAACCATTTTTGAACAAACAGAATTAGAACAAAACGAAACTATTGATTTAGCTAATTTTGAAAACGGTGTTTATATTATTAAAATTCAAACAGCTAAAAAAATATTTATAACTAGAATCATAAAAGAATAGATTGTATGGTTTATTACCAGAACTTTCCAAGTTCTAATTTCAATTCGGATTATTACATGCTCAAAAAATTTTTTTTTGGTAGCGTAAATTAAAGGTGAATAGACAAATTTTTATAGTAAAAAGTAAATCCAAGCTCTGGTCTGGATAGTAACGATATTTTACTAATATTTTGGTGGCATTATTTAATGGTAACATTGCTAAAAATTGTTATATTGTTGAATTGTTAAGATATTAATTTTTAACAATTATAACTAAGGTCTCCTTTAATTTACGCTATCAAATTTTCTGATTATAACGGATTTTGTTGAAATTGTAATAACTTTATTTATAA
>JAOZQN010000423.1 GCA_029932195.1 Bacteroidales bacterium
GAAATTCTTAACTTAATTGCTAGGTCAAATCATTGTCCTGTGTAGTTACAAAAAGGTTAATAGCAATATGTTTTTTGTTTTTATCAAAGACAAAAAGAACAAGTCTCAACTGTTAATTAAGTGTCTAAAAATAAGTAATTTAATTTCTAAGATTTAATTTTCTAATACAAAATCATACAAACTATTAAATACAAAGGTAAAATTATTTTAAGAATTGACAAAAATAAGTTCTCAAAACTACATTTGATAATATCAATTTTTATACCTTATTTTTATTTTTTACAGATTATTTTTTACATTTGCAGTTGTATAGAATGGGATTTTTGAGAGAAATCATAATGATTTGTTGTGTGTTATGTGTTGTTGTTTACTTTTAGAAATTGTCAAAAAAAATATTATTTCTGTTATTTATTCAATTGAGTGTGTAACATATCGGGGGAGTTTGGTTGCAAGTTACATGTTGCAGGTTTCGCAATGCGATTATAAATTATAATTTGTTGTAATTATTTTTCATGTTTATTATAAAAAACGACTATTTTTGTTTCGCTTTGCGAAACTTGCAACCTGCAACTTGGGCTACCCACGTAAAGTTGAACAGCAATTGCACTCGTCAGGTGTTTTTCACCTGACGCTTTACAGGCGGTCAGGTGAAAAACACCTGACCGAGGCAATATGTTGAAAATTAGCTCTGTCTAACTTTACGTGGGTAGCCTGCAACTTGTTACACTCTATTCAATTTAGTTTCTTTTAATCCTAATTTATTTGACAAATACTGGCGTTTTTCACGGGTGGCAATTTCAAGGCTTTTTTGTAATTTTAGAATTGAAGTTTACCTTTGTAAATGAGCATTTTAAAATTTCAAAAGTAACGCCGAAATTGGCACTCGTGAAAAATGCCCAAATATTTTTAATTTTTAAACTCTAAAATATAACAATTGATAAAAAAAAATCGTTTCTAATTCAAAACATCAAATTGGCACGAAATATGCAATTATTTTTTGTAAAATATTATTTACTTTTAAAAAAATATAAAAATGAAAAAATCAGTTTTATTAATTTCGTTGGCTTTTATTTTATTTACAGGATACAACCTTAAAGCACAAGACAGGGGTATCTATAATGTTCTTGAAGGAAAGCTGAGTTCTACGGAACAAAAACAAGTAGAAAATGCAAAAGAAGATATTGGAGACGGAGACCGAATGGTTAGTGCGGCAGATGGTGAATATCAAAAATTTGCAAAATTTTTTAATAGCAAGAAAAAAGGTAAACAGAAAAAAGGAGAGAGAAAAACTGTTGGTGCTAAGAAAAAATTGGTAACAGCTGCTAGGAATTTTAGTGGAGGATATGTGGTTTTGTATAATTTATACAAAGAAAAAATAGGAAAATACAGCGTTGATATAGCTGCCGATAAACAAGCAATAGATGATCTTGTGAAAAGTGCAGAAAAAGATTTTAAATCTGGTGCAAGCAAATTGAAAAAAACGGAAAAGTTTACAGAAAAAGATTTAAAGAAAAAGGTAAAATACCAATCTCTAAAAAATGATGTAGAAAAGGGAGCAGAAAAGCAAAAAGAAGCGGTAGAAAAACTTGTAGATGCTATAATTATAGCAGAAGGACAAGAAGATAAAAAACAAATGGCAATAGATAGAGATAAAGATGGTTGGTCTGATGCTGAAAGACTTAATACAATTGCAGCATATCAAAACTATCTTAGTAATTTCCCTAATGGAACTTATGTTACTCAGGCAAAAGCAAAAATATCTATTTTGGAGGCAGAGGCAAAAAGAATAGCAAACGAAAACATGAAAGGGGCTGATTTTTATCTTCAATTTGCAGCTTCTCCTACTCCATTATCTTCTACACAGGTGAGTAGCAAACTTAGAAGAGTTGACCCATATTGTAGCTACGAAACAATAACAGACATAGTTTCCAACGACCCTTATACCTATAAATATATGTTTGGTCCTTTTTCCGACTACGAAACAGCAAGAACCTACGAAAGAAACTTAAACAAAAAAGAGAAGGTTGTGTTTATCGTAGGATACAAAGACGACCAAAGATTGAACATAGCAGAAGCATTAGAAGGGAAAAAACCTTCGGATACTCCTTCTTCCAAACCTATTAGGTAATTTTTTTAGGCATTTTTCACGAGTGTCAAGTGCCTACGGCATGTTACTTTTAAAATTTAAAAATGCTCATTTACAGGGGTAAACTTCAATTCTGAAATTTCAAAAAAGCCTTGAACTTGATATTCGTGAAAAACGCCTTTTTTTAAGAATTTAGTATTTTATCATAAAGTAAATCTACTTTTTTTATTGCTCGGTCAAAAAATTGAAACCTATATTTTTGAGCTGCACCACTAATTAAAGTAGATTTTTTTATTAAATTATCTAACCAATTTTCTATTTCTTTAGTAAATTTTATATTAGCAGTAAGTAAAGAATTAAACGTATTAAAAGTTAGAAATACAAACTTTGCTTCTTCTCTTCTTGCAAAAATACAATTGTTACCTATCTCAATATCACTATGATACAATAAAAACTTGCTGTCGTCTGTTTTGTTTTTTGTCAAGTTTTTTGAGCTAACTTCTGCCTGTTTTTTTATTGTTTCTAATTGTTTTTTTGCTTGCTCGCAAACTATTAAAGCATCTTCTTTATTTTTGAAATTTCCAGACTCCCAATAAAATTCTATTTGTTTTACCAAACTATTTCCCGTTTCGTCCGACCAAATTTCTACACAAGGAATATCTTTATATGCCTCCCAAATTTGTTTTCCTATGGCAAGAATTTCTGGATCAACTACATCAAAATCAAACTTTTTTCCTTGAACAGAGTCGTAGCTATTTACAGCTTTCATCCAATAAAATATTTTGAAAGCTCCAAGCTCGTCGAACATAAAATGATAAAAAAGTGGAATATCAATTGCTGCATAAGTAACCGATTTATTTTTGGGTTTGCTCGTTTTTTGGATAGCATCAAGAATGCCAAGCAAATGAATTTTTAAGTCCTGCTCGGTTTCCATCGACTTGTATGCAAAAGTAACATTTTCAGTGTTTTGTGTAAATAAATCAAAAGAAATATTAAATTTCTGGCATAATTTTGCCACCTCATTAATGGTCAGCAAAGTTCTTCCTCGCAATCGTCTATAAGCACTATCCGAACTCATTCCTAAAACTTCTGATAATTCGTCGGCAAGCGAATAATTTTCGGGAATTAGCTCTTTTATTTTCTCTAAAAAAGCAGTTTGCAATTTAATTTCCTTTTTTTTCATAATATTTTTATTAAAAAATGTGAGTTCAATTATTTTTCATCCTTTTTTCTCAATAATTTCACATTAAATTTCATTTTTTTAACTGTTTTTATATTTTTTTCCTTTTTTTTCAAAAAAATCCTCTTTTTTCTTTATTAAAAAGTAATAATTTCAAAAGTATTATTTGCATAAAATGCAAATATTGGAATACCCAGTTGCAAAAATCGCAAAAATATTGGTAAAATAAAATAAAAAGCACCATTTTTTGCATTTTATGCAACTTTCTCAAATCCGACTGCCCATTTCCGTAATCAGTTTAATATTTCCTACCGTATATTTGCAATATAATTAATCACCGAAATATTCAATTTTTAAAATCTTAGAAATCATGAAAAAATTACTAACCATATTCCTTGTTGTTTTTCTTTTCTCAAATGTGTATGCCGAACAAAGAGACAGTTTGCTTTACGTAGAAAACAAAAAAACACTTGTCGGAGTGGACTCATTGGTTTTTAATAAATGTTTTCAACTCCAAAATTAGAAAATTTCCATCAAAAAAATATAACTTCAAAATAAAACAATCAAATAATGAGTCCATTCCGACAAGCGTCTTTTTGCCAAACTCGGCGTTGGATACAAATTTTAAAATACTCATTTACAGTAAGTAAACTCCGTTTTTTTAATTTGTATCCGCCTTGATTTTGACAAAAATACACTTGTCGGAGCGGACTCAATAATTAAAACTAAATATTCATATTATTAACTTTTTAAATCTTAGAAACTATGAAAAATTTAATCGTAAAAACAGTAGTATTATTCGTAATTATGTTATCAATAAATTTGATAGTAACCGAAAAAGCAGAAGCACAAACTCGTCCTACTTTGGCTGTGTTAAATATTGACACACAAGGTTTTGACCTCACTCCAAAACAAATGGGAAACTTGGTAAGAATAGAGTTAGAAAAACTGGACACATTTGATGTTTTAGACAGATATGATGTTGCATACCTTGTTGATAAACACGATCTTAATATTGATAACTGTTACGGGAAAATTGGTTTGGTAGAAGCAGGAATAACAATAAATACTCAAAAAATGTTAAGCGGAAGTGTAGAAATGTATGGACAAACCACTATAATAACTTTGCGACTTATAGACGTGGCAAGCCAAACGATAGAACGAACTCATGTGCAAGAATTTTTGAATATTCCAAACGAAATCCAATCGATGATAAGAATAAGCATGAGACAAATGTTTGACCTACCTATAGACAAAGACATGCTACATAAATTGACTAAAAAATATGGACACGAAAATGCTGTAAACAATCCAAATAAAGTGAGACTCAATCTTGCAGGACCTCGTATGGGAGCAACACTATTTACTGGAAATACTGCAACATTTTTGGCAGAGGCAGAACAAACAGGTGGATACGATGCTTTTCCTGTAATGTTTCAGTTTGGATATCAAATTGAAATGCAGTATCTTACACATGGTAATTTTCAGGCAATAGCCGAATTTTTACCAACAATAACTGGCTTAGACCAAGGACTTGTTATTCCATCATTTTCGTTTATGAACGGTTTGAGACATTCAAAATACGGCTGGGAATTTGCCTTCGGACCAACTTTAAGCCTCACCAGACAATCAGAAGGTTATTTTGATAACGATAATGTTTGGATCAGAGAAACTGAATATTCTACGTCGCAAACTATTAATGGCTTCCCAATTACTACACGACTTGATAGTAGAGGTAATTTTATTCTTGTTCCCGGATTTGTGCTTGGGTTTGGTAAAACCTTTAGATCAGGAAACTTAAATATTCCTATGAATGCCTACGTAATTCCTCGCAAAGAAGGTTTCCAATTCGGATTTTCGTTTGGATACAATGCTAAAAAAGAAACAATTTAGGAAGAAGTTTTTTAGGAGGGAGGAAATTAGGAGGGAGGGTGGAGGATTTTAGGTTGGAAGAAATTAGGGAGGTTGAAGTATCGTTTTATTTTGTGAAAACCTCCTCCACCCTCCCTCCTCCACCCTAAATTCCTCCCTCCTAATTTCCTCCAACCTCCCTCCTAAATTTTCTCCACCCTAAACCCCTAATTTATTAAAATTTTTATTATCTTTGTCAAACCAATATCAATATTTTAATTATGAAAAAACAACAATTATTAACTAAAGTTTCGGAGTTGATAAAAAGATGTAAATCAATGTTTTATTTT
>JAOZQN010000424.1 GCA_029932195.1 Bacteroidales bacterium
CCCTCCCTTTGGGAGGGCTGGGGTGGGCTCATCAATGGATTATTTACAGACTGAACTAATTTAAAACTTTCAACTTTATACTTTAAAACTTTTGACTAACTTATGTTAAAAATATTTATAGAATCAGCTTGCTCAGGAGGCACACTATCCAACGACGATAGAAATTTAATCTTTAAAAAAGGTAAAGAACAAGGAATTAGTGAGTCCGAAATTCAAAAAATGATAGACGAATCTTTGAATAATTCAAATGACGAGGATTTAGAATCTGGTTTTCTTATAGAAGACGATGAGGATAATTCTGAAAATAATAATGACGAAGATTTAGAGTCTGGTTTTATTATTGAAGACGAAAACACAAATGACAATAATGATGTAAAAATAGAAAATAAGATAGAGGAAAAAAACACAACTCAATATCCAGCACCTACTTTTACTAACCTTTCCGAACTTGATAATCAGGGAGCTATGAGTCTTGTGCAAAAAGGAAAATTGCATGGCAAATGGATTATTATAAAAAGAATTAAGCCAAAATTTAAAAATAATGCTAAATATAAAGAGCTGTTTTTTAAAGAATTTGAAAATGCTTACCATTTAGATCACCCAAATATTGTGCGATTGCTAGACAGAGGCGAAGACGCAGAAGGTGCATATTATACAATGGAATTTATAGATGGCAGACCAATTTCTGAAATTATTGGTAAAAATGGAGTCAAAAATGAAAGACATATTCGTAAAATATTTGTGCAACTTCTTGATGGATTGACTTATGTTCATAAAAAGCAAATCTTCCATAGAGACTTGAAACCAGATAATATTTATATCACTTTTAGGGGCGATAATGTTAAAATTCTTGATTTTGGACTTGCCGCCGCCGATAATTTTGATGACGATCTCGTAAAAGTAGGAACTCCACGCTACGCTGCTCCCGAACAAATGACAAAAGGCAATACAATAGACCAACGTGCTGATATTTATACACTTGGACTTATCCTTTTGGAAATGATAACTGGTGATGTGAAAGATAAAACTGCTTCTACGGTTAGTGATGCAAACTACAAACATATTATTCAGAAATGCCTTGCTCCAAATCCAAACGATAGATTTGACGATTGCCAAGATATACATGAAGCACTTAATACGCCTATTATCAAAGAGAACAAAAATGACAAACCAAAAGATAAAGACGATAAGAAAAAATTACCAATTGTTCCTATAATTATAGGAGTTTTGGTGGTTGCTTTGCTTGTTGTTGGTTTTTTATTTAAAGATAAAATTTTTGGAGGGCGTGAAGATAATAATTTATTAGATAAAACGACTCAAATAAATAAATGTTACACAGATGGAAAATTGGATAGTGTAGTTATTTTATATAAAGAGAGTGAATTAATAAAAGATTCTTTGGTTTTTAGTATTGAAGACGTAGAAAAAATCGTTGAAATAAAAGAAAAAGCAGATTCATTGTTTAAAAATGATAATTATGCAAGAGCTAAAAAATATTATGAAGAAATTAAAGATAACTTTGGAGATGTTACAGACCCTAACTCCCCAATAGAAAGAATCTCTATAATAAATACATTTTATGAAAATATTGTTTTTGAGGAATATAACAAATTTAGAACAGAAAAAAATAAAAAATGGGGATTATTTTATGATGATAAAATTATAGTAGATTATTTATTTAATGATATAAAAATATTTGACAGCTATACTCATAAAATGTATGAAGTTATTCAAGTCAAAAAGGGTGATAAATGGGGCTGTTTTTATTATACAGAAGGAAATATACAATTTGTAAAATGTGAATTTAAAAAAGTAGATATGGTAGTTTCAGGAAATCATTACTGGGAAAATGCTACTGTTTTATGTAAAATTAATGAGATAGAAAAAATAGAAAAATATATGAACGAATAAAAAACAACCAATTTCTGAAATTGGAAATTAAAAAATCGGTTATTCAGTTTTAATAACTCAATATTAATGAAAAAAGAAATAAAAATAGGAAGTTCAGATTTCAAAAGAATTATTGATGACAATGGTTATTTGGTAGATAAAACAATGCTTATTAAAGAATTTCTTGATAATGGTAGTTATGTTTTATTAATGCCTCGCCCTAAGCGTTTTGGTAAAACATTAAACCTCTCAATGATTGAATATTTTTTTGATATTCAAAAATTAGATAGTGCAAAAATATTCTCGGATTTTGAAATAATTAACAAAAAAGAATTTTGTAATGAGCATCAAAATAAATATCCAGTAATAAATATTTCGCTAAAAAGCGTAAAAGAAACAAACTGGGAAAATTGTTTGAGTAAATTTAAAATTGAAATTTCAGAACTGTATCAACAGCACAGATATTTATTAAAATCGGAGAAGTTAGAATTAGAAGACAAACAAATATTTCAGAAAATAACTTCAAAAATAGCAGATGAGGCAGAGTATCAAAAAAGTTTAGGTAATTTATGTTATTATTTGCAAAAGCATTTTAATCAGGAAGTTATAGTGCTTGTAGATGAATACGATGCACCTATAATAACGTCTTTTAGATACACTGCAAAACCAATTAAAAATTTTCAAAAAGAAAAATTAACATACTATGAGAAGGTAATTGGTTTTATGCAGAGTTTTCTTGGTGATACTTTCAAAGGTAATAAGAGCTTAAAAAAAGGACTAATTACTGGAGTTATGCGAGTAGGAAAAGAAAGTATTTTCTCGGAGTGGAATAATTTTGATGTTTTTGGAGTAACATCTACATATTTTTCTGACAAATTTGGTTTTACGCAACAAGAAACCGAAAAAATATTAACACATTTTAATTTAGAAGACAAAATAAAAGATATTCAAAAATGGTATGATGGTTATCAGTTTGGAAATACAGATAAAATTTATAACCCTTGGTCTATAGTAAATTATATTTCTAAAAAAAATGACGGATTTAAAGCATATTGGATAAACGCAAGCGACGATAGTTTAATAAAAGCAAAAATATCCGAACCAAATATAAAGGACACAATAGAAAAACTTATTGCAGGAGAGACAATTGTAAAAATAATACGAGAAAATTTTGTCTTCCCCGATTTTGAACAAAAATCCGAATTATTGTGGACTTTGCTATTACAGAGTGGCTTCCTTACTGCCAAAAAAAAGGTATCGCTCAACAGATACGAACTGGCAATACCTAATTACGAGCTAAAATTTGTCTTTACCGACCTAATTTTAGACTGGATAGAAGTTAAATATAAATTAAATCAGGATTTATTGATAAATGCCTCAAATCATTTGATTAATAATGAATTAGAAGATTTTGAAGAGTGTTTTAAAAAAATAGTAGGTGATACTCTAAGCTATTTTGATTTTGCTCCTGTGAGGGAAAAGAGAAAGGGAAAAATAGTTATCCCACAAGAGCGATTTTTTCAAGTCTATACGCTTGGATTACTTGCTATTTTAAGCAACGATTATATTATAAAATCTAATAGAGAAAGCGGAGAGGGGAGATATGATATTATTTTAATTCCTTACGATAAAAAGAATAACGGAATAATATTAGAAATAAAATATATTGAAAATCAGAAAGACACGGAAGAATATACTGATTTTACAGATAGAATTAACCGCAAAATAAACGAAGCACTCCAACAAATAGAACGAAAAAAATATTATAAAGAATTAATTGCAAATAAAATAGAACAGATAAAAATAATAAGAGTTCCAATAGTTTTTGCAGGCAAAGAACCTTATGTGATGGAAATAACAGAAGAATAAAAATCAAATTTAATTTTAAAATGAAAAATATATTACATTTACTTTTAATTGGCTTATTTTTAATTATTTCTGCTTGCAACACAAATAATAGCGAAACTTCTCAAAATATTGAAAAAATAAGAGACAATTTAGATACCATTACAACACAGACATTTAGAACTGATGATGGTGGTTGGGGATATGATATTTTAATTAACGGAAAACCATATATCCATCAAACTATAATTCCCGCCGTTTCAGGACGTTTTTCGTTTAAGACAAAAGAAGATGCAAGAAAAACAGCCGCTCATATTGTAACTATATTGCTCAAAAACAATGGCTTACCAGGAACAACATTCTCCGAACTTGATAGTCTTGGAGTCTTATACCCAGAAGTTATAGAATACCAAAATAATGTTGAATAATTTTTAGACCTGTCAGGTTTTTAAAACCTGACAGGTCTAAAAATTATTCAACATTTATTGAAAACTTATCAGCATCGGAGCTAACAGGAAAATTTTCTCTATACTTTGATAATTTTTTATAATCTAATTCGGCTGTTTTACAAGTTACTTCGTCTTTTTTTGTGTTAATAAGATTTTCACCTTTTGGAGTAATAATTTTAGAAGAACCAGAGTAATAAAAATTATTACCATCTGTTCCAACTCGGTTTACGCCAACGACATAGGCTTGATTTTCTATTGCTCTTGCAGTAAGCAATGTTTCCCATTGTTCAATTCGGCTGTGAGGCCAGTTAGCAACATAAATCATCATATCATATTGGTTATCAATATTCCTACTCCATACAGGAAATCGTAAATCGTAGCATACAAGCAAAATAATTTTCCAGCCCAAATATTCTATTACAACCTTTTTTTCGCCAGCAGTATAATAATTATGCTCGCCTGCCATACGAAATAAATGTCTTTTATTATAAAATCTTATATCGCCATTAGGATAGACAAAAACCAGTCTGTTATAAAAATTATTATTTTCCTTAATAATTAAACTTCCTGCAATAGCAACTTTTTTCTCAGTGGCTTCTTTTATTATCCACTTTATTGTTTCACCGTTTTGTGTTTCATGATTCTTCTCAGGATTGAGAGAAAAACCAGAATTAAACATTTCGGGTAAAATTATTAAATCGCTGCTATTCTTTAAGCTATTTATTTCTCTTGAGAAGTAATCTAAGTTTTTAGATTTGTTTTCCCACACAATATTTGCTTGAATTAAGGAAACTGAAATATTTTTTGTCATTTTTTTATTTTTTATTTTAAAATTAAGTATCTTTGTAGTTGTTAAATCGTTTTATTGCTAAAAAATCAAATCAGTATTTTTGAGGGGTAAAAACACTAACTATTTTTCATGAAAATTATAAAAATAAAGGAATTTTTGAATTTTGTTTCCCGAAGGAAATATATAATAACTGCAATTATATTTTTAATTTGGATAATTATAATAGATCAAAATAGTATTGTTTCACGGGTTAAAAACACAAAAAAATTGAATAGCCTAAAATATGAAAAAGAATTTTATAAACAAAAAATAACAGAAGATTCTATAAAATTATATCAACTAAGAACAGACAATGATAATTTAGAAAAGTTTGCAAGAGAACAATATTTGATGCACAAATCAAACGAAGATGTTTTTATTATTGTAAAATAAGTGGGCGTTTTTCACGAGTGCCAATTTCGGCGTTACTTTTGAAATTTTAAAATGCTC
>JAOZQN010000425.1 GCA_029932195.1 Bacteroidales bacterium
ACATTATATACGTAATAATCAATTAATTATAAACTCCGAAACTTCAGTTAATTATTTATTTTAACAATTTTAAATCTTAAAAAAATGAAAAAGATTAGAAATTCTTTGATTTTAGCATCTGTAATATTTATATTTGCAGGCGGAATGTTTCTCACAAGTTGTGATAAAACAGAGTTAGTTGATTCAAACGAAAATGGTTTGGAAAATGTAGAAGAAGGAACGGTAGCCACCATAGAAAGCTACGAAAACCTAACAGTATCAAACATGCCACAACTTGAAGTGCGAGAAGGAATGTTGTATTTTGCCAACTCGGAGCAATATTTTAAAACAATTGCAATAGTTAGCAAAATGAGCGATGAAGAACTTGACAAGTGGGAGCAAGAACTTGGTTTTGTTTCACTTAGGACTATGCAAAATAAAGCTCTTGATGAGTTGGAGTCGTTAGAAGAAGAAGGCATCTATAGCAATGTTATTACAAAATATTCAAATTACATTAAATTAAAAGACAATGCAATTAAACGTATTGTTGATGATTTGATTTATTCAAGTATTGCTAATCAAAATGGTGTTTATATTACAGGTAAAGTCATTAATAAGGTTATAGAAGAAGAGCTAATTTCTATAAATATTGATGGTGAAAATATATTAAATAACATAGATACTAAAAAAACAAATGGTAATGTAGTTTCTCATACATTTATTGCTGAAAATAAATCTAATTACGGAACAAGTAAAAGTTCACATTATATAAGAAAGAAAAATAGAAGGAATTATAGGCGTGTTAATATTAACATTAGTATAATTTGGTATGGTGCTCAATTCAATTATATTACGGGAGACTGGCAACATACTTGGAAGTTAAGATCGCATGTAAACGGAGAGGCATGGAATAGGTGGAATAGTAGCTGGAAAGAATATAATACAACACTATCTTTTAAATATGGAAAAGGACAAGTTTATGGTCCAGTAGCTTTAGACCCATTTCATGGCGGATGGTTGTATGGAGCTTCTCTGTTCTCTGCCTGGAGTAAAAGTTCAGGCAGAGAAGTAAAACATTTATACGAATACAAAACTATAAATACAACATATTCTCCATATAGCTCTCGTCCGCCTTCACCTTATTTTAAGAAAGTTAAAATATGGGGTTCAAGTCGTGGAGTTGGTAGTGAATGGGCTAAAATTAATTGTGGTTATTAAATAAACGTAAAACAAATTACTATTATAGAATAGTAAGTAGTTAGTCATATATAGACACTTTTTTACGGTCTCTTTTTCTGTTATGCTTCGTTAAAATAAACTTCCATAACAATTGGTTATACAATTTTTTTTTACCTTGTATAACAAAAAAATAGCCTCGTCAAAAGTATCTATAAGTAGTCAATGTTTAAGTCTTTCCGCATTTTGCACTTGTAAAATACTTACTTCCAGTAAGTTGCTTTATGCTTTAAAACGTTTAACTTGTTACTTATATACAACTAACTACTTAATTTGTTTTTTATCTAAATAAAAATGAAAAAATACATTATTATTTTAATAATAAACTTATTTATTATTTCAAATATAAATGCACAAGTTAATTTTAGTATTAAAACAGAACTTGGTAGTAATAATTTTTTTATAATTCAGAAAGGTAACTCAGGAGGACATCAAATTAATTTTACAAATAAACAAAAAGAAAATTTATTTTTACCATATACGTCAAAATTAGCATATAGTTTTGGGGTAAAAACAACATTGCGTTTATATGAAAAGTTAGAGTTAGGCACTGATTTTTTATTAACACAAAAAGGTAGTGTTATTAATTTTTTTGATGATGGCAATGGTTTTGTTATAAAAGAATATAAAGAAGAATACTTACTCTCCGAAATACCAATATATTTAAAATACAATATAAATAAAATCTTCAGTTTAGAATTAGGAATTGTAAATAATATTTATTTGCGTGATTTTTCTTCTAAAAATGTGATTTTTATACCTGAAAAAAAGTTGTATAATATGGGAACATATTCTGTAATAAATGTAGAAATTTTAAATAAATTAATAGCTTCTATAAATTATCAAAATGACATGAACTACTTTGGTAATAATCAAAATTCAAATTTATTTTTTTATAATTATTCAGTCAGATTAGGAATATCTTACCAGCTATTTTCTTTTTAAATCCAATATTTCAACTTTGCCAAAGCCAAAACTTTTGGCAAAGTTTTTTTATCAATAAAAATGAAAAAATATTTTATCCAGACCTCTAAATTAGAACCTAAGGCTACCCACGTAAAGTTGGACAATGAAATTTGTGTAAAGCGTGGACGCTTTACGCATAATCAACTATGCGGCAAGCGTCCACGCTTGCCACGACAAATCGTTGAAAATCAATTTAGTCCAACCTTACGTGGGTAGCCGAACCTAAGAACTGGATTTTTCGCAACTCCCAAATACTCAACAGTATACATCTTTTGTTTTTATGAAATATATGAAATTTGACTTTTTCTAAATTTTAAACTTCATTTTTTCTGAAAATTGTATGTATGCTCTTATGTTTGGATTGTTTTTGTTTTGTTGTAAAAGTTTTTTATTTAAGCGATTTTTAATTCTTTGATAGTCAGGTGTTTTACTTTAATGTTGATTATTTATTTTAGAGGTCTGTATTGTTTGAAAAAACGATTTATAAAAGTAACAGATGAGCATGTTCTTTTTTCTTCCGATAAAAATAAAGTTTCAATAATAACTAACAGAAATATATCTGAAATAAATACAGATGTAAAAAGATATAATTATAAAGAGTCTGAAGATTCTAAAAACAACTATGGTTCTTTTGAAAAACGTGATTGTGAAAAAGAAGTGGACGGTAGACGTTGTCAAGAATGGAGTCATGATAGAATGGCTTTTTTAGAAATACAAACATATAGATATTCTGACACTTGGGGTTGTTGGCTTTTTGCTGTAATAGCTAAAGCATATGGAAAAAGACGTTATTGTAATAAGTATTGGAGACGATATTATACAAATTTAACTATGCGAAATGTAAATTGTAGAATACTATACGCAGCAAAAAGAATCGGAACAGCATGGGACTTAGACCCAATAGATGTATCTATTGTATCTGGTTCACGCACAGTAAATAATAGGAGAAGGTTTCTTATGGGACCTATATTTTTTCAATATGTAGAATATGGTAACGGAGCAACTCCTCCATTACCCGTTTTGATAAATATAGAGGGAGAAGCAAGCAGTAGAGGAGTAGGGAGTGAATGGACTGATCCTTTTTAAAAAATTGTGAAAAATTCGTTCAATCTGCGTTATCCGTGTTTCTATTAATCTGACAAATATATATTAAGAAGTAAAACAACTAAAATTCAATGATTTAGAATTTCGACAAAATCCGTTATAATCAGAAAAATGAAAAAAATAACACTCTTTTTATTAATTGTTATAAGCTTATTAAAACTATCTTATTCACAAATAAATTTAGGTTTAACCACTGGTTTTGGGAAAAATACAGAAATAAAAGTATCATTTCCAAATGCAAGCACTTTAAGAAGTGAAATTAGTTCGTCTTATAATATGGGAATTTTTGTTAGCTATCCTATAGTAAAAAAAATAACTCTAAAAACAGAACTCAATTTTATAAAAAAGAGTTATATTCTTAATTTTAACGATACTATTCATTATTCTTCTGGAAGTAAATTTGTGGAAAAGTTTTATATTGATAATTTTTATTTAGAAAATCCTATTTATCTAAAACTTATACCAATAAAATGGATAGGACTAAATTTTGGAATAACAAATAATATATATTTGTATAATACTTCTTACAATGGATTTGATAAGAAAATAAATATAAAACGAAATGATATTATAAGAACATACAGTTTCGGATTAATCTCAGGAATATCTATTAATCCAAATAAGAAATTGGATATTTCTTTAAATTTCAGAACAGATTTAAGACCACATTATCATTATAGAGATGCTGATATGGTAATTAATGGATACAATTATGGTTTTTTATTATCCATTAGTTACCAACTATTTTCTTTTTAAATCAAATACTTCAACTTTGCCAAAACTCAAACTTTTGGCAAAGTTTTTTTATCAATAAAAATGAAAAACTATTTTATCATAATAGCAATAATACTTTTTGCCACTGCCTGCCAAAAGCCCTTAGAAATAAACTACCCCGAACAAGAGCCAGCACTTGTTGTAAATTGCTTATTTTCACCAGATAGCCTTTTTGTAGCACGCATAAGTCGCACCACACAAACAGACGATAGCACAGACCTTAGCATATCAGACGCAAACTGCGAAATATGGTCGGACGGAGAAAAACTTGCCACACTCACGCATTCCGAAAACGGTTTTTATAGCAATCCAAATTTAACGGCAGAAGCAGGCAAAGCATACACAATAAAAGTAAGCCACACAGATTATCCAAGCGTATCTGCAACAGACACAGTCCCAGAGCAAACAATTATTTCTGAAATATATACCGAATATTTTACAAGATACGACCCAATGGGAGAAGATCATTTCAATAAATTATATTTAAAAATAAATGATAACCCTAATAAAATAGATTTTTATCAAATAAGAACACGAGTTTTGACTTTATACATAGATAAAGAATGGGACGGAGATACTACTTGGACAATAATTGACACACTTAACGAATACAGTCCTATTTATTTGTCAAACAATAGCTTACTGCTTAGAGATGAAGATATAGACGAAAATAAACTAACTTTTTTTAGCGATAAGTATTTTAATGGTAACAATACACTGCTCGGCTTTGAATACTCGTTACCCTTTGGAGGAAGTCATAACGATGAGGGATATCACAGCGACCACGATTTAATTATTGAATTTAAAACTATTAGTAATCAATACTACAACTACACAAAACAAATAAAAATGCACGTATATAGTCAATACAGCGATCTTTACATAGGCATGAGCGATCCCGTGCAAATGACAACCAACATAAAAAACGGCTACGGAATATTTGCCGCATACAACCCACAAATTTTTATCTTGCATTACGAAAACGAGTTTTAAATGAAAAAACAATTTTTATTTTTATTAATAATTTTATCCAACCTTTTGGCAACAGCCCAAAAAACAACTATTAGTGGATATGTTCTTGATAACCAGACAGGCGAAAAACTTATTGGTGCAAATATTTTTATAAAAAATACCACAAAAGGAACTGTTGCTAATAATTTTGGTTTTTATAGCTTGTCGGTAAAAAATACTGATACTGTAAATCTTATAATTTCTTATATTGGTTATAAAACCCAAAACAAAACAATTGTTGCCAAACAAAACCTAAAATTAGATTTTAAATTAGAACCAAATACAGAAATAGATGCCGTAACCGTAACTGCCAACAAACCAATAGAACAACGCACCGAAATGGGAGTTATGGAAATTCCAATGAAACAATTAGAACTAATCCCAACGCTTG
>JAOZQN010000426.1 GCA_029932195.1 Bacteroidales bacterium
AATATAAAGCTAAAAGAATGAGTAATTACCTGTCCAACCTTACGTGGGTAGCCGACTTTTTTTTATTGTTTTACTCCCCACGCCTCTATGCTTTTTCCGTATATACGCCCTATTATGCTATAAAAATAAGCTGTTATTTTATGTTTTGTTTTAATATTATTTCTATAATTCTTGAATTTATCTATAATTTCTTGTTGTTCTTTTTCACTGTAATTTTTAGATACATGTGTATTTGTTGTTTTCTTTTTAAATATTTTATTTATTTGTCTTCTTAAAAACCAAATATCTGCTCCATATATTTTTATTTTTAATGGTAAAATATTTTGTTTTTGAAAAAACATTTTAATTGTTCTTTTTTCAAAATAATTTATATGACCTGGTGGTGCATTTAAGTAGTAATTATTAAATAATATACGAGAGAGCAAAGAGAAATTAGGCACACCTGAAATAATAAAAAGCCCTTTCTTCTTCAATAATAATAATAATTTTTGTGTAACATCTGTAAGTTCGTAAATATGCTCATAGGTTGCATGAGAGATTATAACATCAAAAGTATCAGGCTCATAAGCTGTATTATTAATATTTTTTGTTTCAATATTCAAATTAAATTTCTCTTTAGCAACTTCTGAATAAGGAGAAAAATCTAATCCGTAGGCATCAATACCCTTATTTTTTGCTCTTAATAAAAATTGTCCAGAACCACATCCAAATTCTAAAATTTTAATTTTTTTTGCACCATAATGTTTTGATATTTTATCTAAAATATTATCATAATAGGCGGCAGTAATTATATGCTCCTTGTTTAGATAGTTATAAAATACATTATTTTCATAAATATTTGCTTCGGTAGAATTAGTCTCTTCAATATCTACAAATACGATTGAACATTTTGTGCATCTTACAAGTTCATAACTATTTAATTCAATAATAAATTTACATTTATCGTTATTGCAAACAGGACATTTTCTTTTTTTTATTTTTTTATTAGCTTTCATTTATTATAATACAGTTGGGTGAAAAAACTAAATTTAATTGAATGGAACTCCTAAAAACTCAAATTTCTGCGTTACTCAAAATTTGTAAAATCCTCATTTACAATAGTAAACTCGAACTTTAAAAATTTTGAAAGCCTTGATATTTGAGCTTTTAAGAGTCCCCCTGAAGTTAGTTATTTTCAGTTTGCCTATGCGTAAAATGTTGAAGTGGTTTAAAATTCTCACCTCCACTCACAAGTTCTTGTTCTTGTGTCATTTCGCCGTTGTTATAAATTACTTTTATTTGGTCTTCGGATAATTTGCTTCCATAAATTCGCACATCATTAGTGAGTCCGTTAAAATTTGTTGCAATAAAAAATTTTGTTTCTAATGTTTTTTTATTACCAATTATTTCCGAAATTACTTCTTCACCATTTATCCATGCTATAAAAATTTGTTGGTCTTTTTTATTTATGTGTTGAATAATTATACTATTAAATTTATTCACAGGCAAAGTATCTGATTCAAAAACTTCATTTTCGCCATATTTTATTATCATTTTATTATTTTCAATTTTATATTCTATTCCATCATTATAATTTTCGCCAAGATAAATAATATTTCCCGGATTTTCGTCTATATGTTTCTCCCAAAAAGCAATTGTAAACGACTGCGATTGCTTTAAATAAAATTCGGGGTCAAAAGTATCAGGAATTTTCAATTCTTTTTTATTTTTATCAACTTTAATAAGTCCCATCCAAAAATAATCCTTATTGCCAACAAAATATTCAAAAGAATCTTGTGGCATTTCGTAATAATAATTAAGTGGAGGCGACATTGGAACTTGCGAACGACCAGATTTACTCAAACACAAATAATCAAACTCGTTTATTTTAGAAGCCTTTGTATCCGAAATAATATTTTCGGTATATCCTTTGGAAAAATGCTTAAAACTGTACCTGTCTGCATAAACTTTAAGATTATTAGCATTAGGCAATTTATTAAATTCTTGAGCTAAATCGTATCCACCAATAGCCCACGCATTAATTTTTTGTCCTGTAGAAAAATATCTTCTATTTTGATAAAAAATATAATATTTTGGAAATAAAAAACTTAGCTCAACTACTGCGAATAAGGCTATTAACCCAAAAATAACATGTCGCTTTTTGAAAAAAGAAAAAGCCCAAACAGTAATAATAATTGCAAAAGGATACATCATAATTCCGTATCTATGCCCCGAACCTTGAACTCCTTTTTGAATTGACCCCAAAATAAATATAAAAATAAAAGTAAGCATAATAATTGGAATTGAAAAATCTAATTCTTTCCTTTTAGACAAAAAACTAACTATCGCAAACATAATAAAACCAACAATAATAGCGATTTGCTGTGAATTGAAATATTCAAAAAAATTCAAATAAAGAGCTTTTGTAAACGGTATTTTCCATTGCTCGTTTGGACTATTCCACGACTCTAATTGAAAATTAGTAAACTTAACTATTAATGAAGCTATAATTAGAGTTAAGAACAATACAGGTAATATTCTTATTATATATATTTTTATAACTATTCTTTCTTTTATAAAAAAAAGCACTTTGTTTTTCAATAAATAAGTATCGGCAAGAATAAACAGAATTATAGAAATAAATATTGGATTTGTAATAAAAAAACGAAAAACTCTATTGTAATAAATTCTCGGATTAACAAAAACAGCAGGCAAAAATACTGAAAAGACAAACATAGCAATTAACCAAATAATAAGAGTTTTAAAAATTACTATCTTAAGTTCTTCTTTATCTATTTTACTAAAAATAAATTCTAAGATTAAGGTAATAGGGAAGAAAATAAATAAAAGTATTGCGTTCATTTTTGAGGCAAGTGCCATGCCCATAAATATTCCTGCAATAATCATATATTTATTTTTTTGCTCTCTCACAAAAATAATATACGACAAAATAGAAATTAAAGAAGTGCTCCAAAGTAACGAATCTGGATTTACAATTCGGGACATGCCAATTAGATATGGCGAAAATGCCATCAAAAAAACGGCAACAAAAGATTGTGTTTGTGAAAAAAACTTTTTTAGTAAATAATAAATTCCTATTAATGAAATGGCATTAAAAAGCAAAATAGGAAACCGCCACCAGAATAGGTAAGTTTCAACTTTGTCGTAAGTTAAATACTCGTTTTGGTCGAGGAATAAATTTACAAATCCGCACAAAAAGCTATGTAACGAGCCAGGATAAGTTGTAAGGTTTGTGCCAAGAAAATCGCCACTTGAATATGCGTTCCAATATTGTTGCACCCAGTTATAATACCAAGCGGTTTCGTCGGTAGTGAAAAATTTGCCCAAGCCAGAACTTCCTATCGCAATAAATAACAAAAACAAAACGAGTAAAGCAATTTTTTCTTTGTGTATGCGTAAAAAATCGCTATTTTGACCCTCTTTATTTGTCGTTTTTTTATGTTCTGATTTTTCAGTTTCCTGATTATTTTTGGGCGTTTTTTTATATGCTCGCTTTTTATATTTTATTTTTTTTTCTTGTTCCATTTTAAAAAATTCATTATAAAATCAAAAATACGCATTTCTACTGGACAGTTTTACCAAAAACAATAAAACCGTTTGATATACTGGACGGTTTTCGTAGAAACAATAAAACTAACCAGTATGGTTTGATGAAAATGAAATAAATCGCAGTTCTATAAGGCAAATTAAAATAAATAATTACCCATTTAAACTTGTTCGGTTTTTGCTTTATTCGCAAAAAATCTTTAACTGCTTCAAGAAAGGTTCAAATATTCCCGATATTCTCACATTTTTTGAATTGTTAAAGAAAAAAATAACTTCGCTTAAATTGGCTAATTATTAATTTTAATTTGCCTAACGGATTAAAAATTCATTAAAAAATCAAAAATGTGCATTCTTATAATTCCGTCGTTGTTTGTTTGTGGCAAATTATCCATTGTGATAACGTATTTTGGATAATTATCTTTTATTTTTCGCAAAACTCCAAATTCTCTTTTTATGGTTTCTTCTGATTTTAAGAGATATGCAACTTGAATGTATATTTTACCGTTTTTATTTTCTGCCACAAAATCTATTTCTAAGTCGTTTAATTTGCCAATAAATATTTTATAATTGGATTGTTTTAGTTTCAAAAAGACTAAATTTTCTAACACTCCCGAAATATCGTCTTCTTTGTAACCTGTTATTGCTGTTTTCAGCCCTAAATCTCCGAGGTAATATTTTTCTTGAATTTCCAATATTTTTTTTCCTTTCAGGTCGTATCTTCTCACTTTATATATCATATATGTTGATACCAAGTAATTTATATAATTAAGAATAGTATCTGTGCCAACCGAAATATTTTGTGATTTCAGATATTTACTTATTCTCCGGGCAGAGAAAATGTGTCCAATATTACTAAAAATAAATTTTGTAATATTTTCAAATAACATAATGTTTCGGATATTATATTTGCTTATAATATCTTTAAGAACTATTGTGTTATACAAAGAGTTGATATACTGAAAACTAATGTCTTCTTGATAATCAAAATGTTTAAGAACAGGAAATCCGCCAAACTTCATATATTTAATTATTTCTTGTTTTGCATGTGTATTATTAACTTTGCAAAACTCTATATATTCCTTAAAACTAAGCGTATAAATATTAAACTCCACATATCTTCCCGAAATTAATGTTGCTATTTCGGAAGAGAGTAAATGTGCATTTGAACCTGTTATATAAATATCAATATCTTCTTCCGAAAAAAACGAACTTATTGCTTTTTCCCAGCTCTCAATTTCCTGAACCTCATCAATAAATAGATATTTATTTCCTTCTATTTTTTCAAATTTTTCGCTTACATAATTAAATAAATCTAAAAAATTTTTGATAAAATTGAATTTCAGGTTTTCTTTATTTATGTATAAAATTTGTTTTTCTGAAATTTGTTTTTCGTATAATTCGTTTATTATTTGTTTTATAAAATAACTTTTTCCCACACGTCTCATGCCCGTAATTACTTTTATTACAGGTTTATCTATAAAGTTTTTCAGATTTTTTATATAAATTTTTCTTTTGAATATTTTTTTAGACACAGAATATAATTTACGATTTTAGATTTACGATTGGTTTATACTGTAGTGAATAAGGTTTTCGGATTTTAATTATTTTCAAACGCCCTTTCGGGTTTATCCGAAAACCTTATTCACTTTGGTATATACATAATTTTTTTTGCAAAAATACAAAAACTATTTGACAAATCAAATAGCTCTCACGAAAAATCATAAAATGTTTTATTTACTGGACAGTTTTCAGAAAAACGCAAAAACTGTTTGGCATACTGGACAGTTTTAATAAAAACAATAAAACCGTTTGGCATACTGGACAGTTTTCATAAAATAAATAAAACTAAGCCACCTGTGCAATCAAAATTCTTGTTGTGAAAAAAAAAGAAAAATATTCAATATTCA
>JAOZQN010000923.1 GCA_029932195.1 Bacteroidales bacterium
AGTCACCCGCTGACTGTTTCGGCTAATCTCCAGCTCAAATAAAACATTTGCGATACAATTAACTATTAATCAGTAAAAATATATTATTTGAGGGTTTGAGAAACAGAACAAAAATTCTCAAAACCCCAAACAATAGCAAAAAAATTATACTATTAAATTTAATATATTGATTATTAATGTATTGTTATTTTTAGACTTTAATTATTTTGTCCAAAGTCTAATATCCAAAAGCGAATGCAAAAGAAATTATAAAAAAATTATATTTTCACTCCAATAACGAGAATATCATCTATTTGTTTATATCCTTTTAGCCAGTCGGTTATTGTTTTATCGAGAATGTTTTTCTGTTCTTTTAGTGTTTTTTTGTGAATATTTAGTAACAGTTCTTTAAATTTTTTTGTTTTAAATTTTTTCCCTTCTTTCCCTCCAAACTCATCTACGTAACCATCAGAAAATGTGTATATAATATCATTTTTTTGTAGTTGAAATGTATGGTTTGTAAAACTCTTCTCTTTTATATATATAGCAATAGGTTGTCGGTCAGCTTTTATAACTATAATTTCTTCGTTTCTGATAATATATACGGGATTATAAGCCCCAGCAAATTGCATAGAATAATTGTCCATATCAATAGAATACAATGCCATATCCATACCGTCTTGTGATGCACCTTGTATTCCTGTTTGTTTTAATGATGTTTTTATCATTTTTCTTAATTCGCTTAAAATATCGCTTGTTTTTGTTATTTTGTCTTTAGAAATTATTTCGTTTAAGAAAGAAATTCCAAGCATACTCATAAATGCTCCAGGAACTCCGTGTCCTGTGCAATCTGCTGTTGCAATAATTACGTTCTGATTAATTTCTTTAATCCAATAATAATCGCCACTAACAATATGCAATGGTTTGTATAAAATAAAATAATCGTCAAATAGTTTATCCAAAATTTCTTCTTGGGGGAGTAAAGCTCTTTGAATTCGTTCTGCATAAATAATACTATCTGTAATTTCTTTTTTCTGTTTTGTAACAATATTAACTTGTTTACGAATCTCCTCGTTTTGTTGATTTATCTCCTCATTTTGTTGTTGTATTGCGTCCTTTTGTGATAGTAGAACAATATTTGTCTTCCTTCGGATATTATTTTGTCGGAAAATAAATATAATAAATAATAAAATAATAGCAAATCCGCCAATCACGATATTACGTGTAGTGTGCACTTCTTGGATAAAATCATTTTCTGGCACAACAACTCCGATAATAAAATGATTATTTCCACCAAGTTGGTATTCTGAAACTCTTGCCCACCATTTTTGATTATTAAATCTCTAAAGTTTCGGAGTTGATAAAAAGATGTAAATCAATGTTTTATTTTTTATAAT
>JAOZQN010000427.1 GCA_029932195.1 Bacteroidales bacterium
AAAAAAGTCTATCGTAGGTATTATTGTAATCAAAATCATAACCTTTTATTAATTCATTGTTTGCACCATAAATTAGAATTTTATCCAATTTTTTACAATCTGTGTATGTGCCTTCATTTCCACTATTGTAATCATTTCTTATTTCTGTTAAAAAGCTAATTTTAATGTCATTATTATTTGTAGTTATTTCTGTTAAAAATTTATTACTAATATATGTTTTAGATGTTTCTCCAACAACAATAGGTGCATACTCTCCAAGCGAGCAACCACAATATAAATTTCCTTCAGCAGCAATTTTTTCTTGGTCATAAAGATACCTTATACTTCTTGATTTATTAATACTTTGTAAACCAAAACAACCCTCTTCATAAGAAAAATTTATTACATCTGTTTTGTCAGATGATATAATTTGTGTTAAATACCAAGAAGAATTGTATTGCTCAGATCTTATAGTTGCTGTGCTACCAAGAGTTTTTGTGAAAATTTGAGTAAGTTCGGGGTCTGCAAAAATAAATTTAGTTCCATCAGCAGTAATTATTGTAAATGAAATAAGAGTTCCATAACTATCTTCATGTGGAATAATTTTTATTTTTTGATATACTGGTGTTATAACAGCTTCACCGTTAACAATAATAAATGAACCAGAGTAATTAAGAAAGTTAAAATAAAATTTATCATACTCACTATCTGTATCACTTAAAAAAACTGATTGAAAATAATTATAAGTTTCGTCACTACAATCAATATAATCTATTGCATTAAAAGTAGATACATCATCTGGTTTTCCTACTACCGACCTTGTTACAACTCCACCAGCATTTAACGACCAACCATAGCCTGTCCAAGGAGCTATATCTTCCACTTTTATGCCTGATGAGTGGTAGCTCAAATTAATAGGTAAAGACAGTTGCCCTGAACTAATAGAATAAATAGGAATTTCAATATTAGGAGTTCCTGTATAATAGCTTACAGGAATTTCGCCATATTTAGCAAATTCAGCAGCTGTTGGAGACGGAGGAAAAATATCAGGAGTTGTAGGAATAAAATCACTATTGTCTCCACCCCCTCCTTTAAATTTTAAAGTATCGTTTTGTGCCTGAGCTTGAATACTTAATCCCAAAAAGATAAATATTATAAGAATAAAATAATTAGTTTTCATTTTATTTTTGATTAGTATTAGTTAAATTTTCCACGAGTTTTTTAAGCTCGTCTATTTGTTTTTGTTGTTCTTTACTTGTTTTGTTTTGCTCGTCTATTTGTTTTTGTTGTTCTATTGTATATAGTGTAAGTTCTTCTACTTTTTTGAGTAATTGCACGTTCATTGTTCCTACTGCAATTCCGTTTTTTTCTACCTCTTCTGCAGTTGGGATTTCTGGAAGATGCTGGTTGTTGGTTATGTATGTTTCTAATTCGTAGAGTGGTAGTAGTTCGTAGTCTGGTGCAAATACGTAGTCGGGAAATTCTAATGCACCGTCTTTTTTTACTATTAATTCACGAGTAAATAGGTTGCCTTCGTTGTCTAATTTCAAAAGCTCTGTATTTCCATTTTTTATATGTAATTTAGCTTGTGGGTTTGTTGTTCCTATTCCTACGTTTCCATTTTCTTTAACAACAAAAGTGTTATTCCTGTTTCTAAATGTTTTGGCTTTTACTCCTCCTTGTGCAGTTATACCTCCTCCGCTGTGGAAAACTATTTTGTTTTGGTAGTCTTTGTAGTCAAATCGGAGACTTGTTCCCTCTAATCGAATGTCCCAGTTTACTGGCACTATGCTTTTACCTGTTACCATTGTGTCATTTGGTGGTGGTATTGCACCATTGTCATAAACGCTTTCTAAGCGTATTGTTGGCTCGTTCTCTGCTTTTATGTGGATATTTTTTTGTGGTTGGCTTGTTCCAAGTCCGAAATATGCTTGGTTGGTAAAAGCAAATTTAGTTTCTATTTCACGTGGACTCCCTTTCTCTGAAAATCCATATTTAATATTAAAATTGTTCTTATCAGACTCTAAATCCCAAACATAAAAACCATTTTTGTTTGCCGTTATTCCACCCTTTTTATAGCGATTTTCTAACCTGATAGTTGCTGGCTCGGTGGGTTTATTAATACTTGTAAAACGTCTAAAAATATGCAGGCTTTGTTTTGGGTTCTTTGTTCCTATCCCTACATTATCATTTCTGTTTTTCAGATGGGTTTTATTTCCTGTTCGTTCCCAAAACATTTCGGGGGTTTCCAAGTCTATTGTTTGCCATTGTAAATCTCCACTGCCGTTTGTAGTAAGCACCTGCTCGCTTGCTCCGTAGCTAAAAGAAATTAAATTTCCTGTTCCGTTGGTGGTAACGAGTTTGTTTGCGGCAAGCGAATTTATTTGAGTATATGCTTCGTTCCATTCAACAGAGTTTCCCTCTGTTGCAGTAATAATTCCATTCACATCAAGCTTTGTGGCAGGTGTTCCTGTGCCAATTCCAATATTTCCATTATCAAAAATACTGCTTTGAGCAAGTTGTGTTCCATTCCATTTTGCAGTATAATTTGTTGAAATATCATCTGCTACTTGTGGGTCTGTTTCAGAGTAAGAAGTTAGATAACCTTCGTCAGAATGATTTCCCCAGTTAAATGCTTCGTTCCATTCATTAGAATTTCCTTCTGTTGCAGTAATAATTCCATTTACATCAAGTTCTGTGGCAGGTGTTTCTGTGCCAATTCCAATATTTCCATTGTCAAAAATACTGCTTTGAGCAAGTTGTGTTCCATTCCATTTTGCAGTATAATTTGTTGAAATATCATCTGCTACTTGTGGGTCTGTTTCAGAGTAAGAAGTTAGATAACCTTCGTCAGAATGATTTCCCCAGTTAAATGCACTATTCCAATTAGTAATATCTGTATTTTCTATGCCACCAGCAGGCGAAGCGTCAAAAGCTACAATTGTATGATAATTTTCATCAGAATGATTTCCCCAGTTAAATGCAGTATTCCAATTAGTAATATCTGTATTTTCTATGCCACCAGCAGGCGATGCGTCAAAAGCTGCAATTGTATGATAATTTTCGTCAGAATGATTTCCCCAGTTAAATGCAGTATTCCAATTAGTAATATTTGTATTTGTTATCCCACCAGCAGGCGAGTTATTAAAAGCAGTAATAGTCAAATAACTGTTAAAATCTGAACTTTCTGCAATATTGTGCCAACTTCCTGAATCGTAATACGAAAATTTATTTATATCAATATTGTAAATTAATAATCCGTATGCAGGAGAAACAATTGCATTTCTTTGTGCCGTTGTTAGTTTGGGTAATAAAACTCCTTTGTCGGTAGCATTTGCATGAAAAATTGCCGATGAATGTGGTGTTTCTGTGCCAAGTCCAAGTTTTCCAGACTCTGTTATTGTTAGAATGGTATTAGGTCCAATATGGCTTTCACAATTATCTTGTTCATAAATAAAATTTAAACCATTAGAATTTGTTATATCCCAAATATGATAATTATAACCTTTACAAGGGGGCATATCATCAGAGTTTCTTGCTATCCTAATACCTACAGCAGCAGCAGCTTTTTCTATATCTAATGCTTTACTTGGAGAGCTTGTTCCTATTCCTACATTTCCTCCATTATGATACAAATTACCAGAAACAGCAGTTCCTTTTCCAATTGGACTTGATTGCCCAAAAGTATAATTACTAATAAAAAACATTACTAAAAGTATAGTTGTTGCTACAAGATGGGGCAGGGTAATTGACTTATTCATAAATTGTTATTTTAAAGTTTGAATATTTTTAATGTGTGGCAAACGCTTCTGGGTTTAAATAAACGCCAGAAGGTTGAACTTATACAAAACCTTTCGGCGTTTGAAAAACCCGAAAGCGTTTGTGATATTTATAAGCAAATAATTTCTTTTGTAATAATTTGATTTCCATTAGTTATTCTGATAAAAAAAGTTCCTGTTTTTGTATTTAAAACATCTATTTTTTGTTGTATATAATATAAAGGTGTCTCTATTTTTTGAGAATGGATAATTTGTCCATTATTTGAGTAAATTTCAATCAGCAAATTTTCGCTTGTATTAATATTATTTACTGTTAAACTAAAATCTGTTTCCGTAGGATTAGGAAAAATAGTTGCAGTAAATGGTTTTTGTTGCAAAATATCTGTTTCGGAAGTAAAATTGTTTTTCAAAAGTGGTTCTTCAAAAATAATATTTATAGAATCGGACGACTCGCAAGCCATTGCATCTGTTACTGTTAAAAAATATGTTCCTGAATTATTAACTGCTATTTTATTAGAATTTGTGCCAATTTGCTTATTTTCAGAAGTTTTATCAACCCATTTATAATTCACAAAATTAGAATTAGCATTTATCGTAAATTGTTTGGTAGATATTATGGTGTCGTTTGGTAGGTTTAATTTAGTGGCAAAATCGCAGTCAAATAATTGAGATACAACAAAATGACTGTTTTCTGTGGTAGAAATAGAGTCGTTTGCAAAAACACAATTTTTTTGGAAATTTCCAGACAAGTAAATTAGATTATTATTATCTACAAATAATTCGTTTTGAATATCTTGCTCGCTTCCTCCAATTTTATTTATGTATTTAAACTCTCCACTGTTTTGATATTTGGCAATAAAAAAATCGTTGGTAAAATTATACGAACTAATTTCTGAGTCGTTTTTATTAATTGAACCTCTAAAATGCCCACTAACATAAATATCATTCTCGTTGTTTATCGCCAATGATTTTAGGTAGTCGTTGGCTTGTCCGCCAAAACTATCCGCCCAAAGCAAATCACCTGTTTGGCTGTATTTGCAAACAAAAACATCAAGCACTCCGTTTGAGACAAGCGTATCTTTGGCAAACATAATTTTATCCGAAAAATTTCCAGATAAATAAATATTATTTTGATTATCAATGCTTAATGCTTGTCCGTAATCTTCATAATAACTCCCTTTTTGTATGGCAAAAATTGGAGTCAGATTATTATCAAATTTTGCAATAAAAATATCTGTTCTGCCTGTGGATTTTAAAGTTGTATTAGCAAAACTTAAATCATCTGTAAAAGAACCTGTTATAATAATATTTTCGTTGTTGTCAATTTTTATATCATTCAAGACATCTTCACCATTTCCTTTTAAATTTATAGCTTTTATAAATTCTCCTTCGGAATTGTATTTTATAATAAAAACATCTGATTTATATCCTGCATTTGCATTAAAATCGTTTATTTTTAGGTTTTTACAAAAAGAACCTGCATAATAAAGATTATTATGCAGGTCTGTTGCTACAAAAGTTTTGTGCGTATTGAATTTTCCATTAACTTGTATTATATTTACAAGTTCTCCATCTACCGAATATTTAATAATAAAATTGTCAATATAATTTTTTGCTGTAAGTGTTCTATTTTCTACTTTTAGAGTTTTTTTGAAAAATCCTGTTACAATAAAATTTC
>JAOZQN010000428.1 GCA_029932195.1 Bacteroidales bacterium
TGCTTTTTTGGGCACAATGTCAATTAACAGTAAAATGTCAATCAATCAACGCACCAATGCACAAGTTCCGCACCCTGTAAAAGCAAATGACGTGCAAGAAAATGTTAGGCACTTTCTTTTTTCTATCACGGCGATTAATTTTGTTAATATTTTTCATATTCGTTGTCTAATCTATCATTATTGTCTAAATTAATTATAAATTCTTTGTTATTTTGTTCACTTTTTATATTGCCAATTTTAAAAACAGAAATTAATTTTTTTAACTGTTCGGCTTGTGCAGATAATTGTTCTGCTGATGCAGACATTTCTTCTGCTGATGCCGAATTATTATTTGTTATTCCTGTTAATTGTTGAATTGAATTATTAATATTTTCAACATTACTTTGTTGTTCTCTACTTGCTAAAACAATATTATTTACAAGTTCTGCACTTTTTAATATTTCCGGAATTAATTTTGATAATTTTTCCCCTGCTGTTTTGGAAATTTCTTTACCTGAACGGGATAATTTTTCTATTTCAACGGATGCGTTTTTGGTTTTTTCTGCAAGTTTTCTAATTTCTTGTGCAACAACAGCAAATCCTTTTCCACTTTCTCCTGCACGAGCCGCTTCTATTGCGGCATTTATAGAAAGAATATCTGTTTTGCTTGCAATCTCTGAAATTATATTAATTTCTTTGCTAATTTTGGAAACGGATTTTATTGTTTCTTGTAAAACGTTATTGCTTTCTTCTGTCTCTTTTGCCGATTTTGAACTAATTTTAGCTGTATGCTCGGCTTTTTCTGTGTTTGAGTTTATTGTTGCCACCATTTGCTCCATAGAAGCTGCGATTTCTTCCGTTGTTGATGCTTGCTCGCTGGCGCGTTCTGACATTTGTTGTGAAACAGAACTTAATTGATTTCCTGCACTTAAAACAGAAGACGCTGTAACTCTTATGTTTGTCAATATTTGTTTAAAATTCCGATTTATTTCGTTTATAGATTTGTAAAGCATTCCGATTTCGTCTTTCCGGTTTTCTTTGATTTGAAAATTTATATCCTTTTGAGACATTTTTTCAAGAAAAATAATTGTTTTTTTTATTGGTTTTACAACTGAAATTATTACAAAATATGAGACTATAAATGTAGTAATTATACCAAATAAAATAATTATCAAATTAGAATTATCAGACTTTTGATTATTGTTGTTTATATTTTGAAAATGCAAATTTGCTTGTTGCTCGCTGTCATTCTCTAATACGTTTAATAAGCGGTCGAGTTTATTGTATTGAGAAAGCATTATTGTTATATTTTGACTTAATTCTTCCGTAAAATCTCCAGCAATCATTTGTTTACTGACATTTTTAGCATTAGAATAATAGCTACCGAATAAATCTAAAATACTATCTTGCAAAAAATTATCATTTGTTTTTTCTGCAAGCAATAAACATAAACTCGTAAAATTTTGTGCAATAGTATCTATTTCTTCTAATTTATATTCTTCGGCTGATGCTACTGCGTCTTGCAGAGATTTTTGAATTGTTGATAATTCATTGTTCAATTTTATACTTATTTTAATACTTGGCAAATAAATATTTTCTGTTTGCGATAACAATGTTTTGTTTTTATTATTATAAAACGTAGATACCGAATAAGAAGTGATTAAAATAAGTATAAAAAGAACTGGAAAAATTAATATTTTGTATTGAAATTTTAAATTTTTTAACATCTGAATTTTTATTTAATAGTTATTGTTTTAACACCGTTAGTATTAGCATTTTTTGAAACATAACCGATAGCTCCTTTGTGTGTTTTCACATAATAAACTACGGCATTGTCGTTTTGCATTTCCGGCGGTGGCGATGCTTTGCCGGAAAAAACGGATTGTTGCCAAAATGCTCTTACTTGTCCTATACTTTTTTTATGGATGTTTTTTGAAAAATTTGCTCGCACACTTGAACGTGAACCTAAATCAACTGGTTGAACTATTGTGCTGTTGCTCCATTTTGTTGTCTTCTTTAAAAAATAATTTGACACCTGTTTTTTTGTTAGCGAACTCACAGGATTTGACGAATTTACTACGATTTTAAATTCTTGACCATTTGTATATACTATTGAACCTACTACAAATAATCCTACTAATAATATTTTATATATAAATTTCATAATTTTTGGTTTTTAAAATGAATAAACTACTGAAAACATAAATACGTTAAAATCATCAATGTAATCTTGTAAATACCTATGATATTCTACTTTAAATGTTGTTTCAAAAAAAGGACGATAATTGACACCAGCAGTTACACGAGTATATTTTTTTCTACTATCTATATATTCGTATTTAACAAATGGCATTACTTTGCCTAATGTATATGCCATTTCGCCATAACAAAGCATACTATTGTATGTTACAAAATGTTGAGTATCATCAGGAGTTTCGTCAATAAACCATACCGAAGCGGTTAGATATAAATTATTGTAATCTATGATAAGGTTTGTTCCGTAAGATAGAAAATCTAAATCTGTTTTATAGAAAGTTGTATCATTAGCTTGGAAACTTGCTTTTTCAGCACCATAAAAGCTAGCTATTCCAAACTTAACAATATCGTTTATATCTAAATGTATTTTAGTGGCAGTTCCAAAAAAATCTGGGTATTCTCCACTTTGCATACTTTCTATTTTAGCAATCATTTTATTAACTTGTTGCACATTTTCACTCATATAAACACCATCTCTTCCAGAAAAACCAAGTATGCCAGCTTCTATACGAGATAATTTTGTGTATTGTCCGCCTGAAAAATTATAGCATAACGAAATATTATCACTTAAAGAGGCTTTCCCGTTAAAGTTAATTCCATTGATATTTAGAGGAAATAGAGCACTGGTAACAATAGTAGGAAGTAATACTCCAAAGTTCATAGGTGCGTAATATTGAGCACTGGCAGGGTCTAAAGGCAATATAAATCGTCCGGCTTTTAAATTGAAAGCATCAGAAAAATTCAATTCACCACTAAGTTCTGCAATTATTCTATTAACACCCAGTCGAGGCTTATAGGTTATTACAGAATTAATTTTAAATTTTTCCAAAGGTCGTATTGTTGAAAGGATACTTGCTTCTCCAATATTCATTCCTATATTACGTCCTTTAACTTCTTTAAATACTGGCAAATCAACATATTCGCAGTTTAAGGCAAAATATCCAGTTACATGAGTTTGCGTTTTCCACTCTTCGTTCGTCTCTTGTGCATTTATCATTTGCACCGTTCCAATAATTAATACGATAATTACAATGATTTTTTTCATAGTTTTAAAATTTAATTTGTTAGAATTTAATAATATTTAATTGTAAAGTAGAATGTTAGAAATTATTAACTTGGTCTTTTGTTAGACCTGTAAATTCAATAATTTCATCAATTTATAAATCAATTATCTTCTACCCCAAATATGTTTTTCTCTTTCATATCTACGTTTATTATGCTCGCTAACTAATTCGTTTGCTAACTAATTCGTTTATTTTATCAATTGACAGATTATTAATATGTTCTATCATTTTTTCAAAGTCTTTTAAGTCTCTAATTTTTTTTAGAGGACAATCTAAACATTCATCACCAAAAGGACATTGTGAGGCAAGTCCGTATAATTTTAATTTATTTTCCATTTTTTATTTTACATTGTTATCTGTTAGGCTACAATATTTTATATTTTTTTTGCGTTGTGCCTAACGGATATGGCTTGGTGGCGGGCATTTTTTTGCTTGTTTTTTACGAGCGAAGCGAAGTAAAAACAAGCAAAAAAATGACTGACACCAAGCCAATGTTATGCACTTTTTAATCAATCCGTTAGCGTGTCTAATCATCTTTCATATCGACCCAAAAGAATGGCAAGGTAGATAATCAATTTTTTCAAGTGAAACGCAGAAAAAATTGATTATCTGCCTTGTCATTCTACTGCGTTAATAAAAATCGTCATATTTGCGAACAAATTAATAAAAAAGTGTATCACATTTTTAAGTTACTTTATCTGTTTTTATTACGATTTTAAGAACTGTAAAAATAAGTCTTTTTTTGAAATAAATCAATTAAAACGTTTCAAAATCATCATCTGATTTGTCTTTGTTTGATAAATTCATATTAAATCCTTTATTTTTATGTTCTTTAATTTCGTGTTCTTGTTTAATAATCACGTTTTCGTTTTGTAAATTACCGTTTTTAAACACAGAAATCAACTCTTTTAACTGCTCGGCTTGTGCTGATAATTCTTCCGCCGATGCTGACATTTCTTCGGCAGATGCTGAATTTTCGTTTGTTATCTCCGTTAATTGTTGAACTGAAATATTAATATTTTCAACTCCGCTTTGCTGTTCTTTTCCTGCTGATACAATGTTATTTACAAGCTCCGCACTTTTTATTATTTCAGGAATTGCTGTCTCTAATTTTTCACCTGCAATTCTCGAAATATCTTGTCCATTTTTAGATAACTTTGTAATTTCATCTGATGCTATTTTTGTTTTATCGGCAAGTTTTCTAATTTCGTTTGCCACAACCGAAAATCCTTTACCACTTTCTCCTGCTCTTGCCGCTTCAATTGCCGCATTTATCGACAAAATATCTGTTTTATCCGCAATTTCTGAAATTATTGATATTTTTTCGCTTATCTGTGAAACTGAATTTATTGTTTTTACAAAAATTTCATTGCTCTGTTTCATTTCATTTGCAGATTTTTCAGAACTTTGTCCTGTTATTTCAGCATTTTGAGTATTTGAATTTATCATTGAAACCATTTGTTCCATTGAAGTAGCAATCTCTTCTGTGGTAGCGGCTTGTTCGTTGGCTCTTTCTGATACTTGTTCTGATGCTGTGCTTAATTGATTGCTTGTTGATAGAAGTGTTGTAGACGTTTCTTGTATTACTGATAAAACGTTACGTGCAGAACGGATAAAAATATTATATCGCTCAGCAATATCTCCGAATTCATCTTCACTGTCTTTGGTGGCATTTTCGGAATAATCATTTTTTGCTAACTTTACAAACAGTTGTTTCAAATTATTAATTGAAAGTCCAAGCCATGTGGATAAAACTAAGGAATTAATTATAGCTACCAGCACACTTATTGCAAAAAATATAGCAATCCAGAGCAAAACGATATTTCGTCTATCTGTATTTTTATCAATACCAGTTATATATACAATATATTGATTTTCATATTTTTTAAATGAATATACATTTTGAGTTACATTATCATATATACTTTCAGCATTTTCATTTTTTTCAATTTTAATTTTCAATAAATTTATTATCTCTTTTTTCTGAGATTTAAAATAGGAATTAGAAGATATGTCTGAAATTGGAAGCCCTCTATTATCGGTAACAATTATAATTTCATTACTAACTAATTGAAGTTCAGACCTCAAAAAACACTGATTTAAACTAATTGTAAAGTTTTATGTTACA
>JAOZQN010000429.1 GCA_029932195.1 Bacteroidales bacterium
AACGACTCTACAATTATTGACAATAATTTTGTTACGAACGATAGCTTACTTATTGTAAATGATACAATTATAACTACCGATACAATCCCTACCACCGACACAATAATTCCTCCAATAAAAAAAGGTGGAGACCCAATTGATGCGATAATAATGTATGAATGCACCGACTCCATGATGCTTTCAATGAAAGACCAGTTAATTTTTATGTATGGAAAAGGACAAATTACTACCGCTGGCATAGAATTAAAATCCGAACTTATTGAAATAGATATGGATAAGAATGAACTTTATGCAAAAGGTAGAGAGGACGACAGCACAAAAAAAGTGATAGGAAAACCACAATTTTCTGAAGGCGACCAAAAATTTAGTGCAGGAACAATGCGATATAATTTTAAGACAAAAAATGGTGTTGTTACAGATGTAATGACAGAACAGGGTGATGGTTTTTTACACGGCGACTCAACAAAACTACATGCTAACAAAGAAATTCATATAAAACACGGAAAATACACCACTTGCGATAGCGAACATCCACATTTTTATATTGCCTTGTCAAAAGCAAAAGTAATTCCTAAAAAAAATATTATAACAGGTCCATTTCATTTTGTGATAGCAGATGTTCATTTGCCTATTGGGCTTCCATTCGGTTTTTTTCCTAATAGTCAAGAACATTCATCTGGTATTCTTTTGCCTACCTATGCCACCGAAGCAACACGTGGACTTGGGCTAGTAAACGGTGGATACTACTTTGCCATAAGCGATTATTACGACTTGGAACTGAGAGGAGACTTCTATACAAAAGGGAGTTACGGAGTGAGAATGAATACAAAATTTAAGAAAAGATACAAATATAGTGGTAGTGCAAATATAAATTATAATCATGTTATAACTGGCGAAAAAATACTAACGGACTCCAAGGTTTCTAACACAATGGGGATTCTTTTAAATTATAATGAAGATACAAAATTTCATCCAACAAGCAATTTTAGTGCAAATATAAACCTATCTCAAGGAAATAATGGGCAATACGAAGCAAAAGACCTCAACGAATTTGTAACAAGCACAAGAAGTTCAAGTATATCGTATCGTAAAAATTTTAGAGGAACACCTTTCAATATGTCTGTAAATGCAAATGCTACACAAAATACTCGAGATAGTACAATTGATTTGAAATTACCAACTATTGCAGTAAATATGAGAAAGTTATATATCTTTAAATCTCGAACAAAACCAGCTAAAAATGTTTGGTATGAAAAAATAGGAGTCTCTTTTACTTCAAATTTTCAGAATAAAGTCTCTTCCAGCGACTCTCTTATTTTTGGTATCCATAAGAAAGAAAATCAAGAACTTTTATTTGAAAAAATGCAAAACGGTTTTAAATATGATATTCCTCTTAGCACTTCTTTTAAAGTATTAAAATACATAAATGTCTCACCATCATTTAATTATCATGGAAAAATTTACCCCAATCATATAGAAAAACATTTTTATGAAGATACCGATTCTCTTGTTACTAATACTATTTATGGATTTCATCACACACAAGATTTTAGCTTTTCAATACCTTTAAGCACAAAGATATATGGAGTTTTCAATATAAATAAAGGAAGGGTAAAAGCAATGAGGCATGTTTTGAGTCCAACGGTTGGATACAGCTATAAACCAGACTTCAGCAACGATATTTGGGGAGTATATAAAGAAGACCCTTCTGACTCTACAGGAGTAACAATGTATTCTATTTATAAAAATGGGATTTTTGGTAGTCCAGGAAAAGGTGAACAACAAAATATTAACTTTGGGCTTGGTAATAATTTTGAACTTAAAATAAAACCTAAAAAAAATGATACAATTGGTGATGATAAAAAAATAAAAATTTTGGATAGATTGTCAATAAACTCGTCCTATAATTTTGCCGCTGATTCTATGAATTTAAGTGTCTTTAAATTAAATGCTTCTACAAGATTATTCAAAAAAACATCGGTGAGTTTTAGCTCAAGCTTAGACCCTTATGCCATTAATTCAGAAGGTGGAAGAATAAATGTTTTTGAATATACAGAAAATAATAATCTTGCAAGATTCACAAATGCAAGACTTACAATGAGTTCTGGTTTCTCTTCAAAAGAATTTAAGCAAATGAGAAATAAAAATACAGAAAAAACGGATAAAAAACCAAATACAAAACCAAGTAATGACGACCCTTATGGTTATTATGATGCAACTTGGTCTGTAAAAGCTAATTATAGTTTAAATTATAATAGAAAATTTAATACTGAATTACAAGATTATAAAATTAATGTAACTCAAAACTTAACGGGTTCGTTAAATTTTGTTCCTACAAAAAAGTGGGCAGTTAGCGTAAGTTCTGGCTACGATTTTGATGCTATGCAACTCACTTCCACCACAATAAATATGAGCCGAGACTTACACTGCTGGGAAATGAACCTAACAGCAACTCCCTACGGAAAAATGAAAAGCTACCTTTTTAGCATAAGAATAAAATCATCAATTTTTACTGGCGTAGAATACAAACGACAAACAAGTTGGCACGACAACTTCTAATTTTAGGACTGGGGAATTAGAATTGAGGAAGTTAGGAAAATAACCTATCTGGCTAAAGTTAAAAAAAATACCTTTAACAAAGTTTTTCACAATAAAAAGTTCCGAAGTTTTAAAAACTTTGGAACTTTTATTGTTTTTGTAAATCAACGGACTGAAAATTATTTAAGTTGTCCCATTAAGCCTATTGCATTTGTTGTTTGCCATTCAGCTGTTACCTTTCCGTCTTTTACCTCTCTAATAAATTGCCCTGTCCCAATAACTCTTTTGTTGGTTGCAGGAATGCCAAAAAAATCGCCTGTATGCGTCATTGCATTTGTATAATCTACTGAAACTAAATCCCCTTCTGCAATTACTCTCATAAAATTCATATCCATATCTGTCATTGCACCACATAAAACATTTTTCATAAATCCTATGTATTGTTGCTTGTTTATTGGTTCTGCACCATCACCGATATAGGTAAAATCATCAGCAAGTAACTCATCTACTTTCTCCCACTCACCATTCATAATGGCTTTTGATACTCCCAAACAAATTTCTTTGTTTTGTTCTAATTGGTCATTTTTCATTTGATATTCCGTTTTTAAATTTGTTAATAAACTATCTGAATTATTTTTATTTTCATCATGCTTGCAATCTCCACAGGAAGCTATAAAAAATATTCCTCCCACAATTAGAGCAAACACTAAAAAACCTACAAATTTTGATTTTCTACTTCCACAACATTTATGTTTAGAACTATTTGAACTCCATTTTTTCTCTTTTGTCATAATTGATAAAATTTAAAAGTTAATAATTAATTTTGATTTGTTTTAAACCATTCAACAGTCTCTTTTACAGATTGTTCAATAGGTGTATGAATATCTCCGAATTGTTTAGTAAATTTGTTATGTTTAACAATATAAGGTTTATTCCACGAATACATTGTTTCTTTTAATTCTCGCATTATTGGCATAAATATTCCGAGTATTTTAACCATAAAAGTTCCAGCAACTTGCGTTTTTATTTTTGCCCCAAATTCTTTCTCAATTATTTTCACAAACTCAGCAGTTGAAATTGTTTTACTGTTTGGAATATGCCAAATTTCACCATTGGCACTGTCATTTTCGCCAAGTTTTATTAATCCTTCGGCAAAATCTTTAACATAGGTAAATGTATGAGGTTGGTTTGTTTTTCCGAGTAAATTTGCTTTTTTCCCGTCCTTGGCAGCCTTAAAAAACAAATCGCCTATTGCGGTGTTAAGTGCCATCGGACCAAATAAGTCTGATGCTCTTCCTATTGCAACTTTTAATCGCTGGTTTTTATGAGCATTTAACAATTCTGTTGCAGCTTCTGCCCTTGTTATTCCTTTTATTCCAGTAGCGTTGTTTGGTAGATTTTCTGTGAGTGGACTTCCATTGGTGTCGCCATACATAAAAAGATTGTCGCCGTAAACAAGTTTTTTGTTACTGCCAGACAATCCGTCAATTATGGCTTTTGTTATTGGAGGTAAAAGTTTATGCCAAGTTCCGAGTGGTGGCATTGCACAATGATAAATTGTGTCTGCATTTTTACATACTTTTTTTATAAAACTTGCGTCTGATAAATCTCCTGCTTGCACAGAAACATTTTTTGGCAAATCAAAATTTACCTTTCCACTTCTGTTTATCATTATTACTGTATTGCTTTTGTCCGATAGTTTTTTCGCTACCCAAAAGGCTAATACACCTGTTCCGAAAACTATTTTTTCCATTTTTTTTATTAAATTATGAGTCCGCTCCGATAAGTGTATTTTTGCCAAAATCAAGGCGGATATAAATTTTAGAACCGGAGTTTACTACTGTAAATGAGGATTTTAAAATTTGTATCCAACGCAGAGTTTGGCTAAAAGACGCTTGTCGGAGTGGACTCAATTATTCTTTGACTGTATTAATTATTCACGGTGCAAAAATAAAGCAATAAATTAAAAGGGACTTGTGATTTTCGGACTAAAAACTTAGATTTTCGGACATTTGTTTTTTATAGGAGGAAGGAGATAATTTATTAAGTTTTTTGAAAAAATAATTGAAATAATCTGGTGAGTTAAAATTAAGTTCGTAAGCTATTTCTTTAATGCTTAATTTTGAATGAATTAACAGTCTTATAGCTTCTGCATTAATTCTGTATTGGATAATTTGTTTTGGTGTGATATTTATTGTTTTGCGTGTAAGCCGGCTTAATGTTTTTGTGCTAACACCTATTTTATTTGTGTAAAATTCAATTCCATGATTATTTTTATATTCTTTATTTACTAAATCGGCAAATTTCATAACCATTTCATCTGTTATCTGTCCAACAGAATTATTACCAATATTTCTATGTAAATACTTTATTATTAGTGCTGTTTGTAAATAAATAATTTCATTTGCAGATTTATTACCTGCCACTATTTCTTTTTTTATTTCTTTAATATAAAAGTCTAATTTTTTAAATATTTCTTTATCTGTATTTGTTTTCACAATTCCAGTAAAAGGACAAAATAGTTGAAATGAATGAATTAACAAAATATCTCTTGCCGCTTTGTCAAATTCAACGCACCAACCTGCTGAATTTGCACCTATATTGTCAAGTTGTAAAGTAGATAATATAGGAAAATTTACAACAGAAAACTTCTCAATATCAGTTTCTTTATTGTTGATTTTTAGTTTTCCGTTTGCATCTTCAAAAAAGATAAGGTAAGAAATCATTTTTTTTGTATTCAAAGTAAGTTCTTTAAGCTCATCTGAATATGAAAACTTTGTTATTTGTATCTTGTCTATCACTCTTTTTTTATTTTTAGTTGGTTACGGAAAACTGCTACCGGTGGAGTTTATTTTGTTTTTTGGGTGGGGGGTGTGGTGGGGG
>JAOZQN010000430.1 GCA_029932195.1 Bacteroidales bacterium
AAGGTCATTTGAGTAAAAGTGGAAACATTTTTAGAGCATGGTATGGACAGGCTTTCAACCCAAGTGATGTGATAGAGGCAATACATAGAAACCATACTAAACCAAAATATTGGCACGTATATACACAAGAACAAATTGATGTAGCAAAAGACTTATGTCGTTTACTTGTATCAGAATATGGAATAACACAAATTCTTGGACACGAAGAAATTGCACCAAAAAGAAAATCGGACCCAGGACCAGCATTTCCTCTTGATAAATTTAGAGATGCTCTACTTGGAAGCACAAGAGACGAAGATGGGGCACCTGAACTTCCTGATGCAGGACGAGTTACAGCAAGTAGCCTAAATATTAGGTCTAAACCAAAATCAGATTCTTCACGAGTAGCAAATGCGTTGACGAAAGGAAAGAAAGTACATATTTTAGACGAACACAACGGCTGGTATAAAGTTGCTGTAGAAGTAGAAGGTTGGGTATATGGAAAATATATTCAATACGAATAGTTTTTTTATGACAAATGATAAAAAATAAAAATTAGTTTTTATCTAAGTAAAGTTTAAAAAATAAATTCTGATTTTTGACGCAGTTATTTTATTTATTTTCGAGCTTCTAAAATTCAATAATAGCGGGCTATTTGTTAACTTTTAAAAGTGAAGAGAATAAATAAAAGAACAAGTCAGAAACTGAAGTTATTATTTAATCTTTACTAAGGTGTTATTTTTTTAACACCTTAGACGTTGATTAATCGTAATTCGTAAATTTAAAATATACTTATGAAAGATATAAAAGACATGAAAGAAATAATAGTTATTAACACTCAAAAAAAGTCTATGAAAAGCTGGATTTGGGTAATTTTAATTGTTATAGCTGTCTTTCTAATTGTTGGCTTTTTGCACGACCAAGGTTATTTGAATGTTAAATGGCAAGGTCTTGCTATAATTCTTGCCGCCATTGCTGGACCATATAAATTATTGAAAAATTATATTGGAGGAGGCTCTGTAAAAAGTAAGCAAATTTTAGAAAAACATAAAAAAGTAGCAGAAGAAGAGAATATTCATAGAAAAGTTTACGACAAAGAGATAGAAAGAAGAGAAGAAGAGATAGAAAAATTAGAAACTAAAGTAAAATATCTTGATAAAAAAATAGAAAAAGTTAGAGATGAACGCAAGGAAATTCCAAAAGAAGTAGAAAAATTAGATTTAGATGAAACCAGAAACGAATTTTTAGATTTATATGGAGAGTAATAACCGAATCTATTTATTTTAACTTAAATTTTAATAATGAAAAAATATATTATACTGTTTCTATTGCTTGCTGTTTTTTCGGCAACAGAAGTTTTTTCTCAAAAATATCCTTATTATATTAAACCAAACGACAGTCTTCTTGTAGGTTCAAAAAGCGATACTTTGTGGATAATGACCCATAAACAGATGCTAAGAACTCTTACTGTTGCAAGAACTAATAAATCTAAAAATGAGGAAATTAGCTTAATGAAAATTCAAATTGAAACATTAAAAGAACAAGTAGCAAAACAAGACACACTAATAGATACGTTAAAAAATGACAGAATCTATTATCAAACAATTTGGGAGGACTGCAACAAAGATGTAAAATCTCAGACCAGAGCAAATATCCGGCAGAAAAAAATGACAAGAATAGCAATTATTGCGGGAGCAACTACAACTTTTGTCGCATTTTTTGCAGGAGGATATTTTATTAGATTTTAAAACTAACAACTTAATAACAAACACTTAAATAAATTTACTATGGAAAACGGACACATGGATGTTGTTCAATATTTTGCAGAACACTACTCTCAGTATATCTGGCAAGTTTTATTTCCAATTTTCTTTTGGTTAGCATTAGTATTGGGATTTCTGATTTTTATGTTTTACAAATACACATTTGGAAACTGGTCTCAAGAAAATCCAAATCCTTATCAAGATGAAACATTCGGAATGCCAAGAGGAACATTTAGAGGTATTCTTACCATGTCTTTGCTGTTTATTGTAGTTGTTTTAGAATTAGTAAACGTTAGAATAATTGGTTTTGAACAAGAAATACACCAATTAATGGTTGCCTTTCAAATGATGATTGCTTTCTATTTTGGCTCAAAAGTTATGCACCACGTAACAAGTGCAGATAGATCTAAAACAGAACACATTACAAAAGCAAGTAATAATGAAGGAAGGGATTTTTCTAATGATGGTAATCTGGAAACAGATACAGAGGCAATGGGATAAAATTAATGAACAATGGATAATGAATAATGAATAATTGCATAGCGATATTATTCATTATTCATTGTTCATTATTCATTATATTTTAACATACTTAGTCATAACCCAACCAGGTATATAGGCAGATACAAGCAACCAGTCTTCGTATTGGTCGTGGAAATAAATTTTATCATTTTTGCGTAATGGGTGTCTTATAACTTTCCCATTTCTTGCACTGCTTTTTAAAACTACATTGTCCACAAGAATAATTCCATCGCCTTCATCATCAGTGTTGTCGTGTTCTAAATCCTCTTTTTTTATCCAACCACTTATTTTGTGAGTAATATTTATCCAATCATCTTTCTCCCCAATTATTCCAACTCGTGTATTTTTATCTATTGGGTCGGTTAATTTTGAAGTTTCAATTGATGGTCCTTCTCTAAAATTAAGTCTTGCAGTTACGTGTCCTTTCTTTATAATATTTTTTGGACTAACAGAACCTTTCAATAACTCTGCTAAAGTTTTTGGTTTTTGATTAAAAACACGTTCTCTCATGTCATCAAGAGGAAATGCTGGACCTGGATCTGCTTTTCTACCTGGAGCTATTTCTTCGTGTCCCAAAATATATTTAATTTCGTATGCTTCGTAAAGAGCTTTACAAACCTCTTCTACTGCATCTATCTGTGCCTGAGTATATCTATGCCAGCGTGTAGAACGAGTCCCTGGATTTCTATGCTCGCCAACAAAAATCATATCTTCTGGCACTGGTTTAGGATTAGATTTTTTTGCCTCCCACCAAGTTACATATCCTACCGATTTTTTTGTCAAATATCCTGGATTAGAAATTTCTATTCCTACAGAAAAACCATTAAAACTACTTCTTCCGTCATAATAACTTTTGCCTGCATGATATGCTTTTTTGTCAAAAGGCACCATTTGTGTTACTTGCCCATCTTCATGAATTACAAGATGTGCAGAAAGTCGTGCATTACTCCGGCTAAAATATTTTACCGTAGAACTCCCACTTGGTCCGGCTGTATAGTGAACAATCACACTATCTGGCACAATTGTATTTCGCCTACCATAGCTTGTTGCTTCTTTAAAATTAACTTTATTTCCTTCTAAAAGATGATTTTTTATTTCCATAATATGTTGATTTTATTAGTTTATTCGGCGTTTTTCACGAGTGCCAATTTAGGCGTTACTTTTGAAATTTTAAAATGCTCATTTACAAGGGTAAACTTCAATTCTAAAATTACAAAAAAGCCTTGAAATTGACACCCGTGAAAAACGCCGTTTATTCGTAAGGAATTGGGTAATTTAATTCTTATATTTTTCTAATTTTGCTTCTAATTGAGTCATCGCTCTTTCGTTATAGTTTTTTTCTTTTGCCTCAACTATTATTGTTTCCAGAAATAACTTCTCAAAATTAAGACCAATCTCCCAATTTTCTTTATACAATTTGAATAACCATTTAGGGTCTTTAAATTTTGAGCTAATAATCTTTGTAACTTTTTTCACATCAGAAGTCTCAGAAAGAGCTTTGACTTTTATTTGTAACTCAGCCTTAATCATTTGTTTATATCCTTTATCCTTAAATTTTGGTAGAATTTGATTTAAAGTATAATAAACAGAATCTACTTCGGTTTTTTGATAAACAATAGCAAGATTTTTCAATACCCTCATATCATCTGGGTGAATAGCTAATGCTTGCTTAAAATATTTTTTTGCTTCTTCATTATTATTTTCCAGTCCAGCAGCATAGCCCAAAGTTGTAATTATTGACGAATGATATGGGTGAACTTCCAGTGCTTCAAGTAAAACTTGTTTTCCTTCTGCTATTTTTTTTGTTTGTAGCAATGCTATGCCTTTATAGTATAAAATAGGAAGCCCTGCATGGTCTAAAACTGCAAAAGTTCTAATTGCCTCGTCGGCAAGTGGAATAACGTTATTAAATCTCTTATTCTTTTGATTAGCAATTATATGTTGCAAATTCATTTCGGTTTTAACTCTTTGCATTCCTGCAAAAATTGCAACAGATATTATTATAACTGAAACCAAACCAACACCTGAAATTAATATTTTTGAAGGTAATTTATTCTCCTTTTTTTGAAAATTATGATAACGACTAACAATATATGCAAATATCAGATGTAGAAACACTTGCGATTCTATTCTTTCTTTTGGAAAGCTAAAAAATGAGAAGGTTAAATATGCCGTAAGTCCAAAAATAAGAGTTAAGGTAAATATCTTCTGCTCGTCGTCATCTGATTTTTTCAAAAATAAGAATAAATAATAAAACATTAAGCCAAAGATAGATAAAAAAGTCAAAAAACCAAAAATTCCAAGCTCCGAAAGCACCCAAAGATAGTCGTTGTGTGGTCGCACAGGATATTTCCACCCCTTATTAGTTTGTGCACCAATTCCATATTTAAGAACAACCGTTTTCCAATTTGCCGCACCAACTCCAATAATAAAATTATCTTTAATTATTCCCGACGATTTTGTCCACAAATCCATACGGTGAAATGTGCTACCAGACTTAAAATCAGTTGCTTCTGTTAAATGTTTGGTTATTGAATTTTTTTTGCTACTCGTAGTATAAATTACTGCAACAACAGAACTTACAATTAAAATAACGCCAACAATTTTTCCTGCAATCAATAATTTTTCCGATAATTTTTTGTTTTTATAAATAAAAATAAAAAAGACTAAGGCAGAAACAAGAGTTGCTAAGAAAAAAGAGACCCAAACTGCTCTGGATAAAAATATTACAATTAATATAATACTTAAAATACTTGCAATAACACTTGCTGGTTTCCAATATTTTTTTAGAGAAATAACTCCATAAATAGTAAAACCAAGTGAAAGTAACATGGACTGAGAGAATAAATTTTTGTGTGCAAAATTACCTCTAATCTGATAAACAGCTCGTCTTAGATTCGTAACAGCAGGGTCGTTAAGTAAGTCTATATAGTTTAAAACCCCTGTAAACGTGATTATTAGAGAAAAAACAACAAACATTTGAGTTATTTCCTTTCTTGTATCCTTGTGTTTTGTGAGAAATAAGGATAGCAAAACAAAAAGCTGAAAAAATGTAAATATTTTCAGAAAATCAAAAGTTGCTTCTGAACTATTTATGCTGTATGAAATAGATACGAATGTTAAAATTAAAAATAATAAATAAATTAAAAA
>JAOZQN010000924.1 GCA_029932195.1 Bacteroidales bacterium
GAGTATTTTAATAATTTTGTATAACGCAGAGTTTTGGGTTTATAGGAGTGCCATAATCCTTACTTTACTCGCAATTATATTGTTTTATGGATTCCGCACCCATAGTTACGAAAATAATTAATTACTTTAATTATGAACTCTATAAAAATTATTTTAGTAATATTTAGTGGATTACTATTCCATAGTTGTGAAACAAATTCTCCTGAACATTGCGATGGAAAACGAGACCTTAGACTTCAACTAATAAATAACAGTAATGAATATATTTGCTTTTTTACTTCTTATTTCTATCCAGATACTATTTCATATAATGCAATTTTTAATAGAAGTGGACCTCTTGGTGTTGCAGAACCAAACTCAGCCATAACATTATCTACATTATGCGATTGGGACGGATATTTTCAAAATCAAATAGCTTCTGACACTTTAATGATTTTTATTATTGAAACAGAATCAACAACTTACTCAGAATTAGACAAAGAATGGAAATCCCTTATGAAAGAACATACTGTATTAAAACGCTTTGATTTAACTTTGGATAGTTTATATAAACTAAATTGGACAATAATATACCCCTAACTATTAAAAAACCATATAATTATGAAACCATTTTTCTATTTCTTTGTATTTTCTATTTTATTTTTTGGTTGTAGCAATCCTCCAAAAGCAGATTTTACTTATACACCAGACAATCCAAAATCTGGCGAAGAAGTGCATTTTATTAACCACTCAGAAGATGCAAGAACGTATAGCTGGAATTTGGGAGATATGTCAATAAGTGATGAAGAAAATCCTGTTCATATTTATCAAGATACTGGAACTTATATTGTTGATTTATTTGCTATTAAAGGGTTAATGAGTGATGAGAAAACAGTTACAATTTATATTAAGTAGTTAGCTATATATGTATATGATAACTAGCGTTTTATTTCTTAATTTAGTGAAATTGTTTTTTAGAGATTATTCCAAGTTTCTTATAAATCATAGGACTATGTCTTGTGTTATTAAGTCGCAACCTTTTATGCTTATTTCAAGCATATTATACCTTTTTTTAATGGAATTAAAAACGAACAAAAAACTATCCGTAAAATACCGAATTAAATTTAAGTATATTTCCTTATTGCTAATAAAGAAAATAATTCTTACTTTTGTGAAAAAATATGGCGTTTTTCACGAGTGTCAAGTTCAAGGCTTTTTTTAAATTTTAGAATTGAAGTTTACATCTGTAAATGAGCATTTTAAAATTAACGACGAAATTGGCACTCGTGAAAAATGACAAAAATATTTATTAAAAGGTTTAAAGTGGTTACTAAAGTTTCGGAGTTGATAAAAAGATGTAAATCAATGTTTTATTTTTTAT
>JAOZQN010000431.1 GCA_029932195.1 Bacteroidales bacterium
ATTATACTATTTTTTAATTCAAATAATGAGTTTTAAAATTAGCGAAATCAAAGTTGTATATTTATGTTTTATGTTTGGATTGTTTTTAGTGTTTTGTAGAAGTTTTTTATTTAAGCGATTCTAATGGAGTTAAAATGCAACGTCCAGTTTTACTGTAAAATCTTTAATTCTTTAATAATCAGGCACTTTGCTTTAATGTTGATTACTTATTTTAGAGGTCTGTACTTTACATTTTTTGTTTTTCTCATTGGCGTAGGGGGTAAGGAGTTAAAAGTTTAAAGTTATCAAGTTTAAAGTTCGTTCCATTTTTCTTCTGTAAACTACATATATTCAGAAATATATAACAAATAAATAGGGCTAAAAACAACAAATATTGTTAATACAAAATGGCTCATCACGATTACTTACGCACCAAATATATTTTTAATAAAGTGATTTTTCAACCTTGTCTGACAGCCTTTTTAATTTATGCAACAAAGTTGCATAAATTAAAAAGACTGTCAGACAGATTATTTACTGTTGTAAAACATAGAATTAAATTTGGTGCGTAAATAATTGTGATGAGCCTACAAAATTTAGAAAAACACTTAATTAAGCCGATTAGAATGTATTATACGGTTGTGAATAAACCAAATAATTGTATATGGCTTTGTAGAAGACTTAACTTTTTATAAAAATCAGAAATTCAAAAATTAGTTATTTTTCGTCCTAAAAAAACACTATAATTAACTATATATAAGTTATTTATAGATAAAAAAAGGAACTATGTTTTTTCCTTATTTTAAAATTTTTAACACCTTAGGCGTAGGGTTTAAAACCTACGCTAATGAATTTAGTTTTAGGTTGTTATTATGTTTTTATTTGAGTGTGTAACATATTGGGGGGAGTGTTACAAGTTGCAGGTTGCAAGTTGCAAGTTTTGCAAAGCGAAAGAAAAATGGTTGTTTTTTTATGAAAAGACCAAAAAATAATTATAATAAATTATAATTTATAATCGCATTGCGAAACCTGTAACATGCAACCTGTACCAAATTCCCCAATATGTTACACACTCAATTTATTTTTATAGATTAATATATTTACTATTCTCAAAGCTTATTTTACTATGCAAAATTTACAGAAAATTTACGAAAGTAATAATTCTACAATATATAAAGGAAAGTATGATGATTTTGATAATGATATTATTATCAAACAATTAAATGCTGAATATCCAACAGAAGAGCAAATAAATCAGTTTAATAATGAATATGAATTTACTAAAAATTTGAAAATTGTTGGAGTAAATAAGGCTTTAAAAAAAGACAGAAAAAACAATAAAGATATTCTTATTTTAGAACATTTTGAAGGGCAAACCCTCAAAGAATTTATTGACAAAAACAAATTAAGCACAGAGGAACTTGTCAATATTGCATGTAGTATTTCTCAAATTATTGGTGAAATTCATCAACAAAATATAATCCACAAAGATATTAATTCAAATAATATTCTTATAAATGATAAAAATGAAATAAGAATTATTGATTTTGGACTTGCCACAAAATATACTCTAAAAACTGAAACTACTTCAAATCCTGACCAACTTGTTGGCACACTGCACTATATTTCACCAGAGCAAACAGGTAGAATGAATCGAACGGTAGATTCTCGCTCCGATTTGTATTCCTTTGGAATAGTTTTATATGAACTTTTTACAGGAAAATTGCCATTCAACAATTATGATAAAATGGAATTAATCCATTCTCATATTGCCAAAAAACCAGAGCCCCTCCGCCGCCCAAAGGGTGGAGAAAAAAAATCCACAACTCACAGTTCAAAAGAAGAAGAGAGAAACTCCAATTCCCAAAATACCCCCCTTTGGGGGGCAGGGGGGCTTTTATCCTCCATTATTCTAAAATTACTCTCAAAAAATGCAGAAAATCGTTATCAATCTGCTTTTGGATTAAAACACGATTTAGAAAAGATAAACCTGTTGGATTTAAAGGATTTTAAACTTGGTGAAAATGATTTTTCGGGCAAACTCATAATTTCCGAAAAATTATATGGCAGAGAAATAGAAAAAGAAAAATTACATGAAATTTACGAAGATGTTTGTAATGGAAAAACAGAATTACTAACAATTTCGGGGCTTGCGGGAGTTGGAAAATCTGCACTTGTCCAAGAAATAAATAAATCGTTGATAGAAAATAGAGGTATATTTATTGAAGGAAAATTTGACCAATTTCATAAAGATATTCCATACACGGTAATAATTCAGGCTTTTAATAGATTTGTAAACCAGATACTAAATAAAGATGATGACGAATTAGAATATTGGAAAAAAATAATTACGGAAGCAGTAGGAGAATTAGGTAAAGTTATAACAAATTTAATTCCTGATTTAGAGCTAATTATAGGTAAACAGTCCGAACTTCCAAAACTTGAAGGAAGGGAGGCACAGAATAGATTTAATTATGTTTGGTCTAATTTTATTAAAACAATTTCAAAAGCCGAACACCCACTTATAATTTTTGTTGATAATTCGCAATGGGCTGATAATTCGTCTGTTGAATTATTGAACATTTTGCTTTCAGATATAGAAATACAATATTTATTCTGTATAGTTTCTTATCGTGAAACGGAAATTGAAATTAAAAGATTAAGAAAATTTACAGAAATTGATGGTCTGAAAATTTCTGGAATTAGATTAAAAAATATAGGACAAGAAGATGTAAATAATTTAATAAGTGAAAGTTTAGGTCTAAATATAATAGATTTTAAAAACCTGTTAGGTTTGAATCTTTCAGGTCTAATTTTTTCTAAAACAGATGGAAATCCATTTTTTGTTATCCAATTTTTGCAAAATATTTACGAGGAAGAGTCTTTGAAATTTGATTTTGATAACAATAAATGGACATGGGACTTAACAAAGATTGAAAATCAGAACATTACAAGTAATGTTCTGAAATTGATGGCAATTAAAGTTGAAAAATTGCCAGAAGACACCAAAGATATTTTAAAAATTGCTTCTTGTGTAGGTAATAGTTTTGATTTGAATGTTTTATCAGGAGTTTGTAAAAAAGATAAAGAAAAAATTGAAAAAAATATAGAGATAGCAATTATTGAAAATCTTATAGTTCCAACAAAAACAACAGGAGGTATATTGTTTAAGTTTGTTCATGATAGAATAAGGCAAGCAGTTTATTCCACTGTTTCTAGTGTGCAGAAAAATAATTATCACTTTCATATTGCCAAAATACTATTGGCTTTTTTAACAGATGAAGAGTTTGAACAGCAAATATTTGAAGTTGTAAATCAGTATAATTATGGAAAAGATTTAATTACAGACCCGAAGGAGAACAAACAACTTGCTAAATTAAATTTAAGAGCTTCTCAGAAAGCAAAATTAACATCGGCATATTTGCCCGCTTATAATTACTTAAAAAATGCAAGTGATTTATTAGAAAAAAAATCGTGGGAAAATAATTATAAGTTTACATTAGAAATTTACGATGAACTAACAGAACTTTCCTTTCTGATAGGAAGATATGATGAAACAGAGCAATTTTTGAATAAAATTATTAAAAATACAACAGACATTTTAGACACAGAGAATGCTTATTGTTCTTATATTAATTCGTTAATTTCTCAAACAAAATTTAAAGAGGCTTGTGATATAAGCACCGAAATTTTTAAAAAGCTTGGAGTTAATTTACAAAAAAAAGTAAATAAGTTCTATCTTATTACTGAATATTTAAAAACTCAGCTTGCAATTGGTAAGAAGGAAACCGAAGATTTTAAGAAATTACCATTAATGACAAATAAAAAACAACTTTTTATTGTTCGACTGATAAATGTAAGTGGTTCAGCGTTTTACTTTCTTCTTCCAGATTTATTTCCAATATTACTTTTTAAATCTATAAGAATCTTTACCAAATATGGAAATTGTATATATTCACCTTATAACTACGCAGGCTACAGTATTGTATTAACCATAATGAACAAATTTGATAAGGCCATTGAGTTTGGAAAACTTGCAGAAAATTTAATTGTGCCACTGAAAGCAGAACAAGATAAAGCAAGAATTATTTTCTTGAAAAATGCTTTTGGTCTAACATGGAAAAACCAATTTCATACTTTGGTGCCAGTAATGCAAAGTGCATATAAAATAGGTAATGAAATTGGAGATTTAGAATATGCAAGTTACGGATTAATGAATGTTGTTCTGTTAACATATTGTGATACACCACTTCAACAAATAAAAAATGAAGCAATAGAAAATTTCAAGATTTTAGAAAGATTAAAACAAGCATATTCTATACAAAGGGTTGGTAATTTTTTACAACTTTATGATAATTTAATTAATGAAAAAAATGAACCTTGTGTTTTAAAAGGAGAATATTACAACGAAGATATAGAAATAAAAACTAAAAATACAAATCCAAGTAACTTGACTATTTTTTATATTAATAAATTATTTTTACACATTCTTTTTGAAAATTTAGAAAACACCAAAGAATATTTATTAGAATTAGAAAAACGTAAAAAGAATAATAGTGGTAGTTACTACAAACCAATAGAATATCTTTATAGCTCGTTAATTTATTTGCAACATTATGAAAAAGAAAAAGATAGTAGTTTAATGAAAAAAGCAAATAAATATCAGAAAATAATGAAAAAATGGGCAAAATTTACCCCAGTAAATTATTTGCATAAATACGATTTAGTAGAGGCAGAAAAATATAGAGTCTTTGGAAAAATAGAATTAGCAAAAAAACATTATGATAAAGCAATTTTGGGAGCAAATAAAAACCAGTATTCAAGTGAAGAAGCAATAAGTTGGGAACTTGCAGGACGATTTTATTTGCAACAAAAAAACGAAGTGCTTGCAAAAACATATCTACAAAATGCGTATAAAAAATATAAAATTTGGGGAGCATTGGCAAAACTTAAACAACTTGAAAATAAATATCCCGAAATTAATTTTGAAAAACAAAATAAAAATACAGCATCAATAAGTTTAAGTAACAATGCTTCGTCTTCTTCAACAGTAGTTGGAACTTCCTCATTTTTAGACCTTGCAAGTATTGTAAAAGCAAGTCAATCGCTTTCGGGAGAAGTAAAATTGGAGAATTTACTCAAAAATATGTTGTTGTTAATTATGGAAAATGCAGGAGCAGATTATGCAGTAATTATCACAAACGATGAAGGAAAATATAATATTGAGGCAAAAGGGAAGCATGGTTCGAAAGAATTTGAAGTTTTACAATCAGAAGATTTAGAAAAAACAGAAAATGTAGCTAAAAATATTGTAAAATATGTTATACGAACAGAGAAGTTGCTTGTAATAGACGATGCTTCAACCGATTCTAAATATTCACATAATAAATATGTTAAAAAAAATAAAGTA
>JAOZQN010000432.1 GCA_029932195.1 Bacteroidales bacterium
TACTTTTTTTTTAATTTTTTATCTTTTTTTTGATACTGGCTGTGTAGTTACGATTTTTTTAATAAATTTTCATTATATTAAAATGAATTTCGTAAAATTAAAAAAAATATTTAATTTTATCCAATATTTTTACTCAAAAAAACTTAGTTTATGCAAAAAAAATCATCCATAAAATTTACTCTTCTCGTATTATTTTTGGGATTAAATAGCTATATATCAGCACAAAACAATAATAAAGGAACTCCTTTTTTTCAGGATTATTCTAATACCGAAAATCCAATTCAAAATCAATCATTATGGGAAATAAGCCAAAATAGTGATGGTACTATGTTTTTTGGTGGAAATAAATATCTTACCACTTACGACGGAACAAACTGGGGAAAAACAAAAACGAATGAAATAAGTTCTATGGTTTATAGTTCCAAAGAAGACCGCATGTATATTGGAACCCGAAATAATTTTGGATATATGCAAATGCAAAATAACGGAAAATTTCAATACATAAATCTTAGTGATAAAATAAAAAATATTAATGTAAAAACAACTTGGAGAGTGCTAAGCACAAATAATGGAATTTATTTTTTCATAAATAAAAATAAAATAATTAATTACAATAATGATATACTTACCGTTTTAAAAACACCTGAAAATTTTGAACCAACGAGAGGTTTTCATGTCCTAAATAATGTATATGCAGTAGATGACAAAGGTGGAATCTGTTTAATTGACAATAAAAATTTGATCTTATTACCTAATACACAAGAAATTGCAAAACAGAGTATTAGAGATATGATTGCTATTTCTCAAAACGAGATTTTAATTGCAACGAACAAAAATGGTCTGTATTTATTTGACATAAATAATAATAAAATAGACAAAATAATAACACAAGCAGATAGTTATTTAACAGAACATGAACTTTATAGAGCGATAAAAATAGAAAATGGTTTTGCATTCTCTACCATATCTGGCGGTATAGTAGTTCTTTACGAAAACATGAAGATTAATTATATCTTAAATAGAAATTCTGGTTTGCCAACAAATACAGTATATACTCTTTTTGTAGATAAAGATAAAAATTTGTGGCTTGGCACAAGCAAAGGAGCTATTCTTATTTACACAAGTTCTATATTAAATTTCTTTTCGGAAAAAAGTGGGATTCTCGGAAATATTTTTAGTTTTAAAATATTGGAAAATAAAATACTCATTGGAACAAATGAAGGCTTGTTTTCCAAAAATAATGATGAAACAAAGTTTAAAGCTATCCATAACAAGGGTTACATTTATTATTTTGAAGAAATAACAAATCCTGCAAATAATAAAAAAGAAATATTAAGTTCGTCTATACGTAACACCTTTACTCTTGATAATGAAAACAATAAAAAAATTATAACTCCAATTTACTCTGTTATAGCATCTTTAAAATTTGCTGAAAATAGTTTTTTTCATGGTCATTATGCTGGAGGAAGTTTTTTTGAATTTGAATTTGTAAATAATGAATATAAAATAAGAAAAAGATATAATATAAAAAAATACAACTTTCTTGTTATGTCTGCTTGTTTGGATAATAAAAACAATTTGTGGCTCGCCTCTTTAAGTAATGGTATTGCTTTTTTAAACTTAAACAATATTGACACTAATGAACTTATTCCTATACGTATAGATACATTGTCAAGCGGACTTCCAAGTAATAATGAGAATTATGTTTATTTTACAAATAATAAATTATTTGTTGCAAGCCCAAAAGGCTTGTATGAAATTGACAATAATAACATAAAAAACTATACATTTAAACCTTCTACTGATTTTGGATTAAATTATAAAAAAGATTCCATTATAGTCTATTACTTAAAAACAGATAAAAATAAAAATACTTGGTTAGCAACATCAGAAGGCTTAAAAAAATATGACTCACAAAAGCAAGAACTAATAAGCCTTCCTTTTAAAACAGCGATAGGGAATTTTGAATTAACAAAAATATATTTTGAAGAACCAAATACCGTTTGGTTTTCCACAAAAGGAGCACTTTATAGATTTGAAGATAAAGATAATTTTAATAAAACAAACTTGCAACATAATATATTAATTAGAAAAATTACACTGAAAGATAATAATATCTTAAACATAAATAAAAATGCAGACTTAAATAGTTATTGCTTTGAAAATGATAGTATTATAAAACTAAATAATAAATTAACTTACAAAGATAACTACATTAAAATTGAATACACATTACCTTTTTATGAAAAAAGTAAAAACACAACATATTCAACACAACTTATTGGCTTTGATAAAGAATGGTCTCCTTGGACAAAAAATAGTGAAATCTTATATAAAAATCTACCCGCAGGAAAATATAAATTTAAAGTAAAAGCAAAAAACACCTACGGAGAAATAAGCAATACTATTACTATAATTTTCTCAATACAACCTCCTTGGTATAAAACAATTTATGCTTTTTTTATATACCTAACTTTCTTTTTTTTAGTAATAATTCTTTTTCTTAAAAGAATAAAAAACGAAAAAGAAAAATTTGAGAGAATAGTAAAACGACGAACAGAAAAAGTAGAGCAGCAAAAAAAAGAAATAGAAGACCATACAAAAAAACTAAAACTAAATCAAATAGAGTTAGAAACAAAAACAAGAAATTTAGAATTACTAAACAAAGAGCAAAAACGTTTATCCGTAGTTGCTAAACTCACAAATGACTCTGTATTAATATTAGACGAACAAGGACATTTTGAGTGGTGGAATCATGGTTTTACTGAACTATTTTATTACAGATATGAAAAATATAAAAATTCAAGTTTTAAAATAAAGCAACAAAAACTTCGTCCGGATATAACAAAAGCAATAAAAAATTATTCACGAGATAAAGGGCGAATAAGTTATACATCTCATGAAACATTTGAAAATGGTGAGGAAATTTGGTTTCAAACAACAATAAACCCAGTACTAGACGACAACGGATTTATTTACAGATTCGTGGTTATAGATATTAATATGACTGATATAAAATTATCGGAAAGAAAAATTAGAGAACAAAGGACAAACTTGTTAGATTACAAAAAACAACTAGATTATTTGAAAAAAGAAAATACTTGGCAAAATAAAATAATAGAAGAAGGATATAAATCAATGGACGCAAGTATTCAATATGCAAATAAAATACAAAATGTATTTTTGCCTTTTAAAAATGAAATTGATAAAATATTTCCAAAAAATTTCGTCCTAAACAACCCTAAAGATATTATTTCAGGAGATTTTTACTGGTTGGAGAAAACAGAAAATAAAACTATTATAGCTGTTGCTGATAGCACAGGACACGGTATTCCTGGAGGTTTTATGACTACTTTTGGAATTTCTTTGTTAAAAGAAATTATTTATAAAGCAGAAAAACTTGAAGCTAATATTATTTTAAATAATTTAAGAGAACAAACAATCTTTAATTTTAATAAAATAACAAATTCAAAAAAAAACATAGACAATATAGATATCTCGCTCTGCATAATAGACCATAAAAAAGGTGAACTTCAATATGCCGGTTCAAATCAGCCAATTATTACAATTATAAATAAAGAACTAACTACATGGAAACCAGATAGAATACCTATAAATGGAAACCATAAAAAAGGGACTTCTTTTAAAAACAACAAGATTAAAATAAAATCTGGGGATAAAATATATCTATTTACAGATGGTTACCACGACCAATTTGGTGGGCTAATGAATAATAAGTTTTATATCGGAAAATTCAAAAAACTAATTTTTTCTATACATGAAAAAGAAATGCAAAAGCAAAAAAACATATTAATAAATGAATTTTACAAATGGAAAGGTGAAAATTTTAGAGTTGATGATATTTTAATTGTAGGATTAACAATTCCGTAAAAAATAAAAGTGTTCCTTTCTCATAAATAAAAAAAGAACACTTAAAATCAAGATATGAGTCCACTCCGAAAAGCGTCTTTTTGCCAAACTCTGCGTTAGATACAAATTTTAAAATCCTCATTTACAGTAGTAAACTCCGGTTTTAAAATTCATATCTGCCTTGATTTTGACAAAAATACACTTCTCGGAGTGGACTCAGATATATAATACGTTCTAATTATACAAAATTCCAAATCTAATTCCTACAAGAGCAAGAGTTCCTGAATATCCATAGCTCCACATATAATCATCGTATTTATATTCTATAATATTGTTATTTATAATAGGATAGCTATACCGGAGTCCAACACCTGCATACATGTCGAAGTATATTCTTTCATACATTTCTGTTTCTATTCCCAGAAGAAAAGTTCCACTCAAACGATGAATTTGTTCCGAAATATCTACAAGTTCCCAGTGTAACTCTTCAATTCCATTCACAATTTGAGTTTGCCAAATATATTCTTCATAATTCATATAAAAAAAATTATAGGAAGGTCCGACAGAAAAATAACTATTACCATAAGTAGTAGATGATATAAAATGCTTATAATTAAGACCTAAACCAGCCCCATAAAGATTAGAATAATAGTCATCTCTTTCCTTTTCATATTGATTATCTGTTGTATTTCGTCCTAAAAAAATTTCTGTAGAAATATCTAGCCATGCATTTTTTCTTAACTCCTTCTCTATATCAAATCTAAGTCCTTCAAACAGAATATATTGAGGTGTAAACGAAAATTTAATTTTAGGGATATAAATAGAAGTATCTCTTTTAACATACTGAGCATTAGTTGTTAAAAAAAACATTGATAAAATTAAAATTACAACTATTTTTTTCATGAAAAACGATTTACATTAAGAATTCACTCGTTTACAATTTTTTTTACTTTAAAAAATCATCAGTAAAATTTAGTGGTAAAAGTTGGTGTATTCCTTCTATTATTTGGATTTTCTCTTTACCAAACAGAATCATTTTTATCGGTTTTTTAAATCTTGTTTCTGTTTCTAGTAAAACCTGCCTACAAGAACCACAAGGTGGAGCAGGTTTTGCTATATAATCATTATTAAAAAAGGCCGTTATTGCAATTGTTTTTACTGGAACGTTGGGATACTGAGAGTTAGCATAAAACATTGCTACTCTTTCTGCACATAAACCTGATGGATAAGCTGAATTTTCCTGATTTGTTCCTGTAATAATTTTACCATTATCTAATAAAATTGCTGCTCCTACTCTAAATTTAGAATAAGGTGCATACGCATTTTTTAATACTTTCTGTGATTTTTCAACCAAGTTTATATCCTCATTATCAAGTTCTTCTATAGAGGTAGCTTCAAAAAGATTAATCTTATATTCTACTTTTTGCATATTATTCTTTTTTATAATAAATAAACTGAAGTTTCTGACTTTCTAAATCGGTGATAATAAAATTGTTAGAAATAC
>JAOZQN010000433.1 GCA_029932195.1 Bacteroidales bacterium
TAAAAACTTGTAAAATAAAGACTAAAGATGCTCCGAAACTTCAGTTATTAATTTTGATAATTATGACAGGTTGTAATTATCAAACAACAAATAAAATAGAATATCAGATTAATGCTGAAATTCAAAAGGGTTTAAAAACAGAGATAAGTTCACTAAATGATAAAGTTTTTACTTGTATAGAAAATTTAGATATAGAAACTTTAAATAATGATATTTTTTCTGACACTTTAAGATCCTTATCTGGAAATCAGTTAAAATCAGTTATTCATCAGTTAAATATGATTTATGATAAGGAGGGATATAAAATTAAAGATGAACTTTTTATCCCCCATATTAAGAACAATCAAGAATATTCAATTTTAGTTGATAAAAATACTGAATATGAATATTCACTTAACTTTCAATTACAAAATGTAGATTCGTATATATCACTTCTAACTTTCAATGACGCTGCAATAATGTTAACCCTTGTTTATAGTGATTATGGTGATAGTTGGAAATTAGAGCATTTTAGTGCTGGACAATATTCAATTGTAGAAAAACTACCATTTGATTTCTATTCAAATGCAATAGAAAAATATAATAAAGGTTATTATATTGATGCTGGTTTAGAAATGTTTTTAGCTAATCAAGGAGTAACACCGAATGAATTAATGATATATACAAAGCATCAAGAAATGTATGATTTTTCACTAAAGATAGATAGTATAATAAAATCAAAATATATTTTTCCAATTACAATAGAAAATATTGAAACGAAACCGAAAATATTGCAAATTGCACCTCAAGCAATGGCGGAGGGTATTTTTCCTATGATTAAATATTTAACGGAAATTGAAATTTCAGATACAGTAAATCTTAAAATAGAGAATGATTTGATACAGAAAGAAATTGGAGAACTTTTTTCAGGTTTGAATGTTGATAAAAAATATATATTTTATACTGCAACAGACTTATTACCAACAACAGGAATTTATAATAGAGTTTATGGATTTGTCCAAACAATAGAAGAAGACTAAAACACTATAATAGTAGTTTGTTTTTATAGGATTTAAAATATACAAGCAGCTGAAAAAACACAACAACTAAAACACACGATAACTCACAACTAAAAAACAAAAACTTTGTTAAAAAAAATTGCATTTCTTAATATTATTTTTCTAATTTTGATTAGCACAAATGTTTTTTCACAAAACGTATTGCTATACGGAAAAATAACCGACACTTTGGGAAATCCCCAAAATATGGTTCAAATAAATGTAGCCAAAACACAGAATATCACGCTTTCAGATAACGAAGGCTACTACGAATTAACCATTCCTTCCAATAAAATTTCACGGATAGATTATTCTTTTACAGGATATAAAACCTATTCAATTAGAATAAATCCGCAGCCCAGCGAAAAACGTGTTGAGCGTAATATTGTGATACTCAGTAGCGATCATCTAATTACCGAAATTCATATTATAGGAAAAAATACCAATCTTGGAACGGAGAAAATTAACATAAAACATCTCACCGTTTTGCCCGATATTTCGGGAAATTCAGTTGAAGGGCTTGTGAAAACAATGATGGGAGTTTCCTCCAACAGCGAACTCAGTTCTCAATACAATGTGAGAGGTGGAAATTTTGACGAAAATCTTATCTATATAAATGATATTCAAATTTATAGACCATTTCTCGTTCGTTCGGGACAACAAGAAGGTTTGAGCTTTATTAACCCAAATCTTGTCTCGGATATAAATTTTTCGGCAGGAGGTTTTGATTCCAAATATGGAGATAAAATGTCGTCTGTTTTGGATATTTCGTATAAAAAGCCAAAAGAATTTGCAGCAAGTATTTCTGGTAGTTTTCTTGGTGGAACTGCTCATATTGAGGGACTTAGCAAAAATAAAAAATTCTCACATATTTCAGGAATAAGATATAAACAATCGCAATATTTTTTGAATACTTTGGAGGTAGAAGGAGACTACAAACCCGTTTTTGCCGATTTTCAGACTTTTCTGACCTACAAAGTTACTCCAAAATTAGACATAGAATTTTTAGGAAATGTGGCACAAAATAAATATATTTTCACACCAAAATTCAGTGAGCAATCTTTTGGGACTTTTCAAGAGGCTTACGGTTTAAGTATTTATTATGATGGTATTGAAGAAGACAAATATAACAGCTATTTTGGAGCTTTTTCTACAAAATATCGTCCTAATACTAATCTTATTTTAAAATTAACCACCTCCACTTTTCACACTCAGGAGCAAGAAACTTTTGATATTCACGGAGCTTATTCTCTAAATCAATTAAATAATGATTTAGGTTCTGACGACTTGGGAGATAGCACACTAAATCTTGGAGTTGGGCAATTTTTACAACATGCACGTAACTACCTAGATGCCACAATTGTAAATATCTCACACAATGGATATTGGAAAAAAGATAATAATTATCTCGTTTGGGGAGCAAGGTATCAGCAAGAGTTTATAAATGATAAGATTAGCGAATGGGAAATGGTAGATTCAGCTGGATATTCCATAAATAGGGATTTCAACTATCCACTTGAAGTTGTAGTTTTAGATAGAGCTGTATTAGCCTCAAATTCAATGCAAACGCAACGATTTTCTGCCTTTTTGCAAAATACTTTTACAACCAATAACGAAAAATTCAAACTAACTGGTGGGATAAGAGCAAGTTATTGGGATTATAATAACGATTTATTAATTAGTCCACGATTTTCTGTTCAATATTTTCCCGACTGGATTGCCGATATTCAATTTAGATTTGCAAGTGGAATTTATTATCAATCACCATTTTATAGAGAAATTAGAGATTTTGATGGAAGTCTAGTAGCAGATAGCAAAGCACAGCGTTCTATACATTTTGTTTTGGGCGGATATTATAATTTTCAAATTTGGAGTCGTCCTTTTCAATTTTCGGCAGAAGTTTATTACAAAAAATTAGACGACCTAATCCCCTATGAATTAGACAATGTGCGAATAAGTTATTATGCAAATCAGCGGGCAAATGGTTATGCGATGGGTTTTGATTCCAAAATTTTTGGCGAATTTGTGCCAGGAGTAGATTCGTGGATAAGTCTCTCAATTATGCAAACAAAAGAGGACGTAGTTGGCGATTATTACTACCAATATTATAAAGATACTTTGCAAATTTTTACACCATACCAAGCTACTGACAGTGTATTAGTTAAGCCCGGATTTATACCTCGTCCTTCCGACCAGCTAATTAGTGTAGGAATGTTTTTTCAAGATTATGTTCCAGGAAATAAAAATTTTAAAGCCAGTCTCGGATTCTTTTTTGGCACACCAATCCCCTACGGACCACCGCAAACACAGCGTTGGCGAGCCACACATAGGTCGTTTCCTGTTTACATGCGAGCAGATTTAGGTTTTTCTCTATTATTAAAAGGAGAAGAGAAGAAATTTAATTCAACTTTTATGAACAGTTTTAAAACCGTTTGGCTTAGTTTTGAGGCATTTAATATACTAGGTGTAAAAAATACCATAAATTATAGTTGGATACGAGTTGTCCCTAATTCCACAAATCCAAGTCCGTTTAGTTACAGCCAAGTTGCAGTGGCAAACCACCTAACAGGCAGGCTCATTAATCTTAAACTTACTTTAAATTTTTAGAACACCTCTTTTTTTTGTCTGTTGGGCACTCCTAAAAACTCAAAAATCAAGGCTTTCAAAATTATTAAAGTTTGAGTTTACTCCTGTAAATGAGTATTTTATTAATTTTGTATAACGCAGAGTTTTGGGTTTTTAGGAGTGCCCTGTTATAACAGACAAAAATGTTTTCTACATGTAAAATATATTTTATAGACTACAAAATTAATATCAAAATGAACAAAAAAGAAATAGACAAAATAATAAAACAATTTCAAAACACAAACTTCTTTACAGAAGAAGGAGAAGTTAATTATCTTAATTACAAAATTGAGCATCCAATAAAAGATATAAAAAGCACTGATGAACGGAAGTTTAGAAATGCAGCTTATATATTGTGCGAAATGATAAAAGTAGGAAGACGACCAGCATTGTATATTCTTTTTACTGCATTTGAGGAAAATAAAGAAGATTTTAAACGCTTAGAAATAATTGCAGAAAAATTAGAGCCAATTGATAATAATGAATATATTGATTTTATATTTGACTTCTTAACAAAAACAAAGAGTAGCAATAAAAGTCGTGCTTTTATACGAAATTTGATAATTTTTTTCACACGATACAATAACAATAAAAAAGTTATTGCACGATTGGACAAACTCGCAAAAAGCAAGATTTTTTCTTACAGAATGAAAAAACATTTTAAACATGCAAAAGAAGCTGTGCAAGGAGAATCTGTTTTTTCATTTTACGAAGACCATTATTATTAAAACACCTATTTTTGGCGTTTTTCATGTTTCTGAAAATTGTTTCGATGTATTTTGATAAAAATCAGGAAAGAGAAGTGAAATTGAGGATACAAAATGCCACAGAGAATTACGAGTATTTTTCCGCCTGTGCAATCAAAAAAAAAAAAGCAATTCTAAAGAAAAATATTCATTATTGAATATTGAACATTGTTTTTTTTTTACAACCAAAATTTGGCGTTTTTCATATCTACTTTACACTTTCTAAATTTCAACTCATTAGCGTAGGTTTAAAACCCTACGCTAATGAGTTGAAATTTAGATTATTATTGTATTTTTTATTTTATAAACAAATAAAAAAAGTGTAAACTACTTTTGGTTAATATGAAAAACGCCCAAAATTTTGATTGTGCAGGTCGCTTTTTGTTGCCTTGCGAAGCCAAAAGCCAACTGCCAAAAGCCAACAGCCAACAGCCAACAGCCAACAGCCAAAAGCTAATCATTATTACAATAATTTTATTAATTTGAAGAAATACATAACATATCTAAAAACAGAGGTAAATATAGAAACAGCAAAACGAAAATTTTATTTAATAATATTTTCTGTTTTAGCTGCTTTTGTATTTTTGAATTTTTTTGAACCTTTTGGTTTGTATTATGATAGTTCAATATCTAATCAAGATGTTTTTGTGGAGCTATTGATAGCTATGATAACTGTTTTTATAATCTTAATTATTTCGCAGTTTGTGCTTAGAATTTTATTTAAGTTAAATAAATTTACTATAATTTCATTATTTTTTTGGTTTTTGTTTGAGGCAGTATTAGTTGCTTCTGCTTGGTTTGTGCTTGAAATTTTGGATAAAAATTTTACAGACAATACATTAACGCATTGGTTCGAAAATATATTTGCTTATATATTAATTACTGAAGTTTCGGAGCATCTTTAGTCTTTATTTTACAAGTTTTTATTTT
>JAOZQN010000434.1 GCA_029932195.1 Bacteroidales bacterium
TTTTTAATAATTTTCCTAATTTTTAGAGAAAATAAAAATCATCATGTAGAGTAGTTTTAAATATAAATTTCCTGACGGTAAAAAAACAAAAATCCCAAACACAGAGGGTGTTAGACCCAAAACATTTGAAATTGATTTTCTTTATGGAAAGCAAGCAATTGAGATAAAATGGAGAGATGCAACTACTGACGGAGACCATATTACAAAAGAACATACCCGAGTAAAAACAGTAAAGAACAAAGGATATATTCCTATTCGAGTAATGTTTTATTATCCTCAAAGAAAACAAGCTATAAGAATACAAGAAACACTAAAAACGTTATATGCTGGTGTAGATGGAGAATATTATGGAGGAGATGATGCTTGGGATTATGTAAAAAATATTACAGGAGCTGATTTAAAAGCGATACTAACAAGAATTGCAGAAAAAAACACAAATTAATGAAAGACGAAAATAAAATATTGACAGGAAATTCGTTAAAAGTTTTAAAAACTATTGATACTGAAAGTGTTGATATGGTTTATATGGATCCACCATTCTTTACTCAACGTAAACATTCACTTAAAAATAAAGATAATTCAAAAGAATATGAATTTGATGATAAATGGAATGACATAACTGAATATATTGATTTTATAAAAAATATTTTAATAGAATGTAAACGAGTATTAAAAAAAACAGGTAATATATTTGTTCATTGCGATAAAACAGCCTCTCATTACATAAGAGTAGCACTCGATGAAGTGTTTTCAACAACTAATTTTAAAAGTGAAATAATTTGGAGTTACAAACGCTGGTCAAATGCAAAAAAAGGATTATTAAATTCTCATCAAAACATTTATTTCTACTCAAAAACAAAAGATTTTAAATTTAATACACTTTATACTGATTATTCCCCAACAACAAATATTGATCAAATTTTACAAGACAGAGAAAGAGATGAAAATGGAAAATCTAAGTATAAAACAGATGAAAATGGAAAAGTAATTTTAGGTAAAGCAAAAAAAGGAGTTCCAATGTCTGATACTTGGGAAATACCTTATTTAAATCCAAAAGCAAAGGAAAGAACAGGTTACCCAACACAAAAACCAGTTATACTATTAAATAGAATTCTTGAAATATCAACAAGTGAGAATGATTTAGTATTAGACCCATTTTGTGGTAGTGGAACAACTTGTGTTTCTGCAAAAATTTTAAATAGAAAATATATAGGCATAGATAAATCAAAAGACGCAACAGAATTAACAGAAAAACGCCTTGTTGATTTAATTGTTTCCAGTTCAGCTCTATTAGAAAATGGTAGTAGTAGCTATATCGAAAAGGACGAAAAAGAATTAGCTATTCTAAAAAGCATTGATGCTGTGCCAGTTCAACGAAATAATGGAATTGATGGATTTTTAAAGATAAATGTAAAAAACAAACCAGTGCCTGTTAGAATTCAGAAACCTTATGAAACAATAGAAGAAGCAATTAGTAAACTTGAAAATTCAACACAAGCGAAAAATTCAGATATTAGGATACTTATTCAAACTAATGAATTAAACGCTCTATTTGGTGTAAATTCAAATGTAATAATAGTAAAAGCAAATGAATTAGAGATAAATAAACACATTTCCGATTTGAAACACATCGCATAATTGAGCATACGGGTTGCAAAATTTACACAAAACCAAAATTATTTTGGTAATAAGGAATAAACACAGCAATTTTAAACCATAGCCAAGTTTTTTACAATCGCTTTGCGTAGCTTCCAACTTGAAATTTATAATTTGAATCCAATTATAAGAATATCATCTGTTTGTTCGTATTCTTTATGCTCATTTTTCCAATTCTCTATTGCATCGTCTAATATTTTATTTTGCTCTTCCATTGGTTTCTTATGATTTTCAAAAATCATATTTTTCATTCTTTTTATCATAAATTTACGACCATTTTCACCTCCAAACTGGTCTTGATAGCCATCAGAAAATAAGTAAAACCACATTGGCGATTTTATCTCTATTGTTGTAGTTTTAAAAACTTCTGTCTCTTCTTCTACTTCTTTTTTCTTTTTTCTGAAAATATTAGCTATTTGTCTTCCACCAATTGCTTGCTTATCTCCTTTTACTTTTAAAATTTTGTCTTCATGGATATATAATAGCGGATTTTTTGCTCCAGCAAATTCTATTGTTCCTGCTTTTTTATCAATAACACAAAGTGCCATATCCATACCGTCTTGATTATCGCTTGTTTCTTGCTTTAAAGCAGACCTAATATATTGATTTTGAAGCTTTAGTATTTCTCCAGCCTTTGTTATTCCTTTGTTTACGATTGTAGTAAGAGTTTCTGCTCCTATCATGCTCATAAATGCTCCTGGAACTCCGTGTCCTGTGCAATCGGCAGCAGTAATAATTATCTTATCTTCCTTATAAGCAAACCAATAGAAATCTCCACTGACTATATCTCGTGGTTTGAATAGAATAAAATTATCTTTTAAATGTTTAGTTATTTCCTTTTTTACGGGCAACATTGCTCGCTGAATTCTCTCTGCATATTCTATACTTGATGTTATATCCTCATTTTTCTTTTGAATAACAATATTTTGTTTTTCAAGTTCTTCTGTTTGTGCCTCAAGCTCTTCGTTTGCTTGTTCTATTTCTATTGTTCTTTCTTTTACAAGTTGCTCTAATTGTTCTTTTTGTTTACGTAATCGCCGAGTGTATAGGTTTACAATAACAAAAATAATAAAAATAGCTAAAAGTACATATCCTGTATATGCCAAAGAAGAGCGATACCAAGGCGGAAATATTGAAAATTCGTAAGTTGCAACTGTGCTTTCTATTCCATAAATATTTTTTGCTTTAACAAAAAAGATATATTGTTTGGGACTAAGATTTGAATATTCTTTGTAGTTTTCTTTTGTCCACATAGACCAATCCTTATCATTTCCTTCTAAATAATATTTGAATTCAAGATTATCAAGGTCTTCATAAAAAGCAGCTGAGAACGTTATTCTTATATTATTGTGTTTAAAAGGAAGTTTATATATTTGATTTTCTAATTGTTTTTTTCCTACATAGTTCTTCTCCGAAAGAAAAACACCTCCGAATAATGTTGAGTCATTAGATATTAGTTTTACATTTCTAACAAATGCAGGATATTGTTTATTAAAATCATTTTTTATACGAGAATCGTAATGCACAAAACCATCTGCTGCTCCTATTATATAGGTATATTCATCTATTTGAGAAAATGAAAATATTTTATTTTTATATCTCAAGAACGGTTTTTTCAGGAGACTCATGCTGTCTCCTTTATTTAACAAAACTCCAAGTTCCCAACTATTTTCTCCTCCCGATAAGGTTCTTTTTTGCTTAAACCAAATATTTCCTTCGCCGTCTTCTTTTATCATTACAATAGGCTCATTTTCACCTATTAACGTATTAAGTTTTTCGTAAGCAAAAAAAACATCTTCTTTTTTATCATATTTATATATACCATCAGATGTTCCAAAAACTATCTCTTTATTAAGTTTAAAAACGTAATTACCAGACTGTTCTGGCAAACCTCTTAAACCATGTCCTGATAAAGTATCGTATGAAATAATCTTTTCAGCAATTTTATAGTCTTCACTTAAATAAATTTTATAAATACCTTTTGAAGCGTCTGACATCCAGACAAATCCGTCCTCGTCTTCTTCAATATAACGAGAATATTTATCAAAATTTTTAATATTATCTATAAAATTCCAATTATCGTCTTCTTCTTTAAATAAAAACAATCCACTTGCTCCTCCAATTAAAATATCGGGATTCTTTTTCAGATGTCTAAAAGTTCTTAATCGTCTATTATTTACAATGTATTTTGCTGTATTATCTATAATTTCAAAAGTTCCAAGTGCTCCAGCACAAATTAATCTGTCTTTAACTTGCTCTAAATGATAGGCTTTTACATTACCACTTTCATTATTTACATTCTTAAATTCATCTTTACCTGAGAGTTTGTCTTCTTTTTTCCACTGCTTATAATATACGCCAGTTGCCGTGCCTATATATAAGGTGTTGTTAAATAATTTAGAAGTTAATGTTTTTGACTCATTTTCAAAACCATAATTAGTATCAAATTTTGTGAATGGGGTAAATAAGTTAACGCTGGCAATTCCGTTTGCAAGACAAAGCCACAAAATATTTTGATTATCCAAATAGAAGTTCGTTATTTGGTCGTTTTGTAAACCATGATCAGACGTAATCAGTTGAACTACATTGAGTTCATTGTCTGTAACAAGTAAACCTCCATGATATAAAGAAAAAACAAAATATTCTCCATTTATATCAGTTGTTCTATAAATATTGTTTGCAATAAGCTCATCTATACCTGTTTCTATAGGTTCAAAATTATTACCATCGTAAACAAACATTCCTTGCGACCAAGTAACAACAAGAATTTTATCGTCCTTGTATGGCAACATACCTTTTACCATATCATCTGCAAAAATATTTGATTTTTCCACAAAATTAAGCCCATTGTCTAAGGTGTATAATCCTTTTTTCTTGGTATGCACATAATACTCATTATTTATTTGAAAAGCCCGAATAAACAGTCCTTCTTCGTAGACAATTTCTACGGGAACAACTTCAATAGTATCATTTTTATAAATAAAAAGTTCGTCTAAAGTTTGAAAACAAACACTACTGTCTTTTGTTATAAAAACATCCCAAATTTTATCAAATTCTAAAAAATCGTAAGGAACTTTATTTCTTAAAGAAACAAAATCAAGCACACCTTTCTTATCGGCTTTCAGATAGCCTAATTCTCCCTTTCCTCCAACATATATTACTCCGTTATCGTCTATTTCAAAGGAAATTACAACTGTGGGAACTTTTATTTTATTCCATGTTTTACCATCAAATTCCAAGATAGACTTATCTGTATTAGCAAAATACATAATTCCTCTATGGTCTTGAATTGCAGCCCAATTTTGTTGTGCCGCATTGTATTCGCTTGCGGTATAATTTTTTATAAATGGAATAATCCCAACATCTTTTATCTGAGCATCAAGCAGTTGGATGTTTAGAAAAAGAAAAAGGAAAAGTATATTATATTTTTTCATTGAAATAATCAAAGTTTGTTTTACATTTATTGTTTAAAACGTTAAAATAGGTCTCACAAAATTCAGACCAAATTAAAAACCACTAAATTATAATAATATTTTGATTTTAAAAAATGTTTAGTTGTTTATTTGTTTATTTGTTTATCAGGTCGTTGTTTGTTATCCTGCGAAGGATTATTTAAAAATAGATATTAGGGCACTCCTAAAAACCCAAAACTCTGCGTTATACAAAATTATTAAAATACTC
>JAOZQN010000925.1 GCA_029932195.1 Bacteroidales bacterium
CAAAAACCGAACAAGTTTAAATGGGTAATTATTTATTTTAATTTGCCTTAGGAAGTAAAACACTTAAAATTCAGTGATTTATAATTTCAACAAAATCCGTTATAATCAGAAAAATTAATTAAAAACGCATAAAAAATGAAAATAAAAAGCCTTGAAATATCAAATTTTTTAAACTTTAATGAAACGGAGTTTAATTTTTCGTCGGGAATAAATTTATTTATAGGCGAAAATAATATTGGAAAAACTGGAATTATCAAATTTTTGTATGCCAACACAAAAGCTTATGAAGATTATAGTAAGATAAAAGGAACGTCCAAAGAACGTAGTTTTAAGGAACTGTTGAGTATTAAGTTACAAAATGTGTTTCAGTCCGAAAAAAAAATTGGAACAATTGTTTGCAATTCACAAAACGATTTTTTAAAAAGTAATTTGATTTTTGAAAATAATACTAAGGATAAAAAAATATCATTTCATTTTAAAAAAACCACAGAAAGAGAAGTTCCGAATTTAGAATTTTCCGATATAAATAAAGACCTGGAAACTTTAAATTCTACGGTATTTATTCCTACCAAAGAAATTCTTGGAATTGCAAATGCCATAAAAATTGTGAACGAAAGATTTATAACCGATGGTTTTGATGATACTTACAACGATTTAGCTCAAAATATTCTGCCTCCTACTTTTATTAAAAATTATAATCAGATTTTTGAGAAGATTATTGAAAATTTCAAGGAAAAAATTATTGATGGCGAAATAGAATACGATAAAAATAAAAGTAAATATTTTTACAAAGACAATAAAGGTTACAAATACGACCTCACAATGACCGCCGAGGGTATAAAACAACTCGGACTTATTCCGCTACTCATAAAAACAGGATTAATTGCCAAAGGAACTATTTTATTTCTCGACGAACCAGATAATAATCTAAATCCCAAAGCAATACGTAGATTTGCCCACGAACTTTTTGAACTTGCAAATGCAGGTGTGCAGATTTTTGTAAGCACACACAATCATTTGTTTGTGCAATATATTTCGGTTCTTACAGAGCAAAAATTATTAGAAAATAAAGAAATGCCAGAAAATAAATTTTTTGCATTATTCAAATCAGAAAATAATAAAACCAGTGTAGAAGCAGAAAAAGATTTATTAGACATAATAAATAATCTTATTTTGGACGAACACATAAAACTGCACGATACAGAACAAGAACTTTATGATAAGATATAGTGTTCAGACCTCAAAACATGAGTTGATTAAACTAGCGTAAGCAACTGTGCGTCAAAGACTAAGACAATAACTGGACGTTTGGTTTTTGTTAGTTTTATTGTTTCGTGAGCTGTCTGAC
>JAOZQN010000435.1:0-1356 GCA_029932195.1 Bacteroidales bacterium
TTTAATAATTTTCCTAATTTTTAGAGAAAATAAAAATCATCATGTAGAGTAATTTGTTATAAGAAAAATAGTTTTTCCTAAAAATGATTTTAAAGGTTTTCTCTTTATATTATTCTTTTTATCGTTTCAAACAACAATTTTTTATTTTACTCAAATTAAGCAATATTCAATGGAAATGTTTTTTTCATTGCTTTCAGTTTATTTTTACTATTATTTATCAAGAAATTATAAACAAATAAAAATTATATCATTTCCATATCTATTTATTTTGTTAGGAATATTTTTAGGTTCTTTTTTTAGTTATACATTTCCCATAACAATAACTCCGCTTTTGTTTTCTCTCTTCGTTACCGTAATATATAATTTTACAAATAAAAAATTAAGAATTAAGCCACTAATACCACTTTTAATTTTTATAACTGCTCTAATTATTAATTATTTCACTGATTTACAATACGTTTTAAATAGTAAAGGACATTATGATTATTTTAATGAATATATAATGAATTATGATAGCATTAGTTCTATATTAAAAAGTTTTTACAATATAATAAGGGTTTTTGCTTATAATTTTACATTTACACCAGTCCATTATCATATTTCTTTTGTTATTTTTCTTTACATTACAAAAGTTATTGTAATTTTTCTAACATTAGTAGGATTTATTGTAACTGTTTACAAACAGATTAGAAAATTACGAAGCGATAAGAAACAATACATTAAATCAATAACTTTTTTAGAAAATCCAAATATTGCTATTTATATTTTACTGCTTTTTATTATCACATTAACATTATATTTTCTAAAAATGATACCATTAGGCAGACCAAGAGTAACTTATTTTTCTTATATTTTTACTGTATATTTTTTGATAACAGGATTGTTTGTGGTAATAAAAAAAGTAAAATATTCAAAATATCTTTTAGTTACGATAGTTATTTTTGCAACAATGTTTCAAATAACCAAAGAATATTCACAAGAAATTAAAAACGAAAATTTATTATTTGACCAAAAAATTTATGAAAATGTTGGAAATGCAATAGTAAATGCACAAAATTATAATTTGCCAATAGTTGTAAATACGAATGAATTCTATCCTGCAAGTATAATGCAGAAACAAGAAAATCTGGTAATAAAAGCACACCATTTATATAAAGCAGATAAACCAATTAATATTTATATTACAGAGAAGGATGATTTTAAAAAGATGCAAGACAGCTTAGATATCGAAAAATACATTAAACTAAATAAATATAATTTTAAAATACAATAAATTTAGTATTTGAATGAAATAAAAAAATAAAAAAATAAAAGCCCTTATCATTTTGTTGGTTGTCATTGCCTTGTGTGGTGGGT
>JAOZQN010000435.1:1366-5333 GCA_029932195.1 Bacteroidales bacterium
AAACACAAACGAAAACGCCACCAACAAGTTACCGTTGTGTGTAACCTCAAAACTACAACCATAAATCTAAGAAATGGATAGAACAATAATAAATATTCAAAAATATTTTTCAATAGGAACTTTTGTTATCCCAAACTATCAAAGAGGATATAAGTGGGGAGTTGAAAAAGATGGTAAAAATGCGGTTGGCGTATTGATCGACGACTTAATCAAGGCTTTTAATAAAAACAAAAACGAATATTTTATACAAGGAGTAACCGTCTATGAGGAAAACAACAATGACAAAAAACTAATATTTTTAGTAGATGGACAGCAAAGAACTACAACATTTTATCTGTTGTTAAAATTTCTAAAAGTTGAGAATTTACCTAAGATAAATTATTCGATAAGACAAGAAAGCAATTATGTTTTAAATAATTGTAATATAAAGGACGGGGAATTATTATTTGAAAAAAAAGAAAAAACAGACTATAATTTACAAGATATTCACTATTTTGAAAATACAGTTAGTATTTTCAAATCAAAATTAAATGAATTCGACAAAGAAAATTTTAAAATTTTCATTTTAGAGAAAGTGAAGCTTTTTTACATACAAATATCAAAAGAAAATGCAACAAAAGTTTTTTCTATGCTTAATGGTCAAAAGGCAATAATGAAACCAGACGAATTAATAAAAGCAGATTTATTAAGTAAGGCTTCAAAAACTATAAAAACAAAAAGTGATATAGAAACTTCTGATTTAACGTCATTACTACAACTAATAAAAAACAAAGTGGGTGAAGAATGGGAAATCAACTCATTAAGAAGTAAATACGCACGTGAATGGGATAAGTGGTTGTATTGGTGGAATAGAAAAGATATTAAAACTTTTTTTAATAGTAGCGATAAACCTCTTGGATTGCTCTTGGAATATTATTTTGACATAAATAAAAAAAAGAGAGAACTTAAATACAACTTTGAAAATTTCAGAAATGAATTTTTTACTAATTTACAAAATACAAAATTAACATTTAAGCGTCTTCGAGATTTTCAAAAAACATTTGAAGACTGGTATTATAATTCAGAAACATATAATTATTTTGGTCTAATATTAAAAGGAGAAGGAAGTAAAAAAGAAGCATTGCAATATTTTTTAAATAATAAAATAAAAAATAAAATTTCGATTGAAGAATATGCAAAATGGATACTTGTAAATGCTACACATAAACAAATCACAAATTCAAGTGAATTAAAAGAGAATGAGGATACGAAAGAAAATAAAGCAAAAGAGGTATTGCAACAATTATCTGAAAAAGAAGTTTATGGACAGCATAACAATATTGCTCTGAAACAATTACTTTTAAATAATGTTTTATTAGATATTCAACTTAACCGAAAATTTGATTTTAACGTATATGGAGATAAATCTCTTGAACATATATATCCTAAATCTTGGGAAAAAGAAGAAGAGAGTAAATTAAATTTTGATAATAATTTAAAAGATAAATTGTCTGTCCACTGTATAGGAAACTTAGTTTTAATTAAAAAAAATGAAAATTCTAAATTCAGTAATAAGTCTTTTGATGAAAAAAAATCAATGTATTTTAATACAGACAACGCACTGTGGAGTTTGAAATTATTACATTCTGTTTCTGTGTTTTCTAAAAATGAATGGAACGAAAACTCTATTGCTAAAAATTATAATTCTTTTCTAAATAATTTTAGAAAATATTACAAAATTGAAGATGAAAAATAAACTACAAAACGGCAAAAAATACAATTTAAGTGATTTATTCAGCCAAGACAGGAAAATTATTATTCCTGACTTGCAAAGAGATTATACTTGGGGAGATGAAAAACATGGAAAAGATAAAATTGAGTTAGTTTCCGGATTTTGCAAAAATCTTATTGAACAACACCAGACAGATAGCAATAATAATATCCAATTAGGAATGATTTACGCTTATGAAAACCCGATAAATTTTATAAATCTTGCTGACGGACAACAACGAATTTCTACATTGTATTTACTTATCGGAATGTTATACAGAGTAACAAAAAAAGAGATATTAAAAACAAGACTTATTTCAGATTTTGAATTAAATAAAGATGACCAAGAACCATATTTGCAATATTCTATCCGTGAAACAACATTATATTTTTTAAGCGATTTAGTTGTAAAATTCTTTCTTAATGGAAATTATAATACAGATGATATAGAAAAACAAAAATGGTATTTCAAAGAATATAATAATGACCCAAGCATACAAAGTATGCTAAAAGCATTGAAAATTATTGAAAAACTATTAAAAAACAATAATAATTTAACAGATTTTGCAGATTGGTTAATAAATAAAGTTGAGTTTTTTTATTTTGATATGGTAAACAGAGAGCACGGAGAAGAAATGTTTGTAGTAATTAATACAACGGGCGAACCTCTTACTACAACAGAAAATTTAAAACCAATTTTACTCGGTGATATTGAAAATAAAGAATTTAATAATCAGTGGGAAGAAAGAGAAAAATTCTTTTGGCAAAATAAAAAAGAAAAAGAGCAAGAAGCCGATAATGGATTAAATGATTTTTTGACTTGGTATGTTAAAATCCAAGAAAAACAAGAAACTATAAATTCTTATAAGTATTTTTATAACAAAAAGAAAAATAATAAAATCGAAACAGAGTTAGAAAGCTTAAATACTTATTTTGAAGGATTAAAAAACGTTATTGAATTGTTGGAAAATGACAATATTCAAAAACAATTCGGGTTTATCAATAAAAGTAAAAACGTAAAAGGAATTATCGGATTGCGAAGTTTAGAAGAAAAACAAAAGAACAATATTTTACTACCCTTTTTATTTTTCAATATTAAATTTAAAAATTATAATAAATTGAATATTAAGCTTTTACAAAGATTAAGAAAAAACTATTTTGATTTAGAATATAAAGATAGAAACCATAATTATCTTGATTGGCGATATGTTTTACAAATAATTGAAAAATCCGAAAATATTGATAATATTCTAACTTTTAATATAGATAAATTAGATAAAATTCAAAATATTGAAATTGCTAAATGGTATAACAATGAAGAACAAATTAAAGACAAATTAAAACAAGAAAATACAGAATTAATTGAAAAATGGGAAGATTATGAAGATTTCATGGGAGACTTGTCTATTCTTTTCAAAGTATATTTATGCAACAATAGTTATAGTGAAATTCCAAAACTAAAAGTTGAAACAGACTATAATATTGTAGAATTGAAACGAATATTTGTAAATTATAAAAAAACTATCGGTATTTTAAAAAAACAAGGAGATGAAAATAATATTAAGTTATCAAACCTTTTCAGATTATTCAGGTTGTTTTCAGGGATAGTCAATATTGGACATATTTATAATACTTCTTGGGATTTTATCGGCGTGCCTTTTTCAACTTATAACAGAAATCATTTTTCTAATTTTGATTTTATTAAACTTCTCAAACGTAACGATTTAAAAACTTATTGTATTCAGTTCATTAAAAACAAAGTAAATTCAGAACAGATATTTATTTTGGAAAATTATAATACTTATAAATTGATTAAAGCTTGGCTAACCTTAAAAGTTTTTAACGCAAATGAACAAGATATAACTCTTGCTTATTATGATAATTATAGAGGTGTTGCGGCATATTGGGATATAAATACTAACAGACTAACATTTGAATTTGATTTTAGTTTAGCAAATTCAATTTGCGGTTTTGCTAAAAAAAGTAAAATTCATTATACAAGTCCTGGTTTTTGGCTATCCCCAAATATTATAGATACACCATTTTCAGGTATTAAATATCAAAATTTTGAGGATGATAAAAAAGTAACAAAAGAAGAAATTGAAAAAAACCAAAATATTATAAATTCGATTATTGAAAACATAATGAAAGAATAAGAATACACACAATCGAGTAGGCGGTCGGCTACCGCAAAGTAGCCGATGCACCTCTCACACCA
>JAOZQN010000436.1:0-2887 GCA_029932195.1 Bacteroidales bacterium
TGCCGTTTTTGTAATGTGTTCACAACCAGCTAATTACAACTCCGAAACTTCAGTTCAATAATTTGTCTGTATCTATTATTTCCATTACACTATTTTTTTTAGAAATTTATTATAAATATCTTGTTGAAATGACAGTTTGTCAAAAAGTTGTAAATCTTTCCACGAATTTTCTTCTTCTATTTTTCCTGTTTCATATAATTTTTCTAATTCAAAGACAGTGGTTACATTATATCGTTTTTGTAGTGTAAATAATTCTGTTTTAACTTCTTTTAATTTACTGAAAATAAAACTAATAAGACTTTGTCTCATTAATTCTTGATGAGTTAAACCTATTTTTGATGCAAATATTTGCATATCTGTTTCTTGTATTGTTTCCATTTTTTCTTAGTTATTTTGCGTTATTCTTATAAAATTTTAGCAATATTTTGCCAAAACAATGAATATTCACTTTCTTTTTTTTGATTTACTTAAAATGAGCATATTATTAGTCCAAGTAATTTCTCTCACCAGTGGCGAGAGTTTTGGAAATTTTTCATAATATTCGTAGAATTGTTTCATTCTCCAAATATTTTGATAAGAAAACCCTTTAATTTCAGGTTCTGATTTTTGTATATATTCGGATAATTTTTTAACAATCGATTTTCCCCATTCAGAACTTACAATTTTTTTACTTACATACTCTCCAACTTCCCAATATAAATCAACTAAAATTGTATTAACCGATTTTAGTGCTTTATTTTTAGATTGTTGAATAAGTATTTTTATTTCTAAAAATTGTTTTTCAAGTTGCATTGTTGCTTATTTTATTAAAAGTGTTGATTATTTTTGATTTATAACTTGATAAATAGTTATAAGAGTCAATATGTTTTTCAAAATAATCATTAAAACATTTAGCCCAAAGTGAATACTCTTGATTTGGTTCTTGCTTTGCTATTATTTCTTTACATTGATATTGTAACAAGTATTCCAAACTTTCGTCATTTATTTTATTTTTATTATATCCTTGAAAAAGAACTTTAATATTTTCTAAAATATCTGAAAATAATTGTTGACGATATTCTTTTAATTTACCTCTATTTAAATCTAAAATATCAATAGTCTGTCTTGCTCTGTTTGTTATTCCTAAAATTTCTGCATTGCTATTGAAGGTAAAATGCTCTTCTGGTTTATCAATTTCAGGATTTATTAATACTGGGTTTTCTGTAATTAAAGGTGAATTATTTGCAACACATTTTGTGCGGTCTAATTCATTATTAAAATTGACAGAATTATGTGTCATTGCTCTGTTATCAAAAATTGGAAATCTATTTCCCTTTGCATTTTTGCCGTTGCAGGCAGGACACGATAAAAGTAAATTTGTCCATTCACAACCAAGCCAAAAATAGCCTTTATGTTCCTCTCCATTTGTATCTTTTTTATCTACTTTTGCTTTTGGACGATAATGTTCTACTTGCAATTTAGCTGCGTGTTCAATTTTAGATTCACAATAATAACATTTAGGACTATCTAATTTTTCTAATTTGCTTTCGTGCAAGGAAAAAGCTCTTAACTTATCCACAACTTCATTATTTTTATAATAATAGCCATCAAAAATATTTCCATTTTCATTATCAACAGCTCTTTTTATTTTTCGTTTACAGCCTGGATTTAATAAAATAGGAGGAACATTATTTTCCTTATATTTTAAAGGTAAATGTCTCATAATTTCTTTGGTTTTTTATATTCAACACCAGCTTCATTTGCTATATTTTGTAGTTTTTGTTCCAAAATTTTATTAAAAACAACCTCATCATAACCTTTTTCTGTTCTCAATCGTCCTGTTTTGTTTGATGCAGGAAAAATATCTTGAAAATCAAAAATGGGAGAACTTAACAGATTTTCTGGTGATAATTCTGAAATATCAATATCCAATTTTTTTGCAGTTATTCCGTCTTTTTTGTTTCTATCTACTTTTAGAATAATGCTGTTTGCAGGTGCTCCGAGCAGTGGTATTGGACTATGCGTAGAAACTATAAATTGAATTTTTGGAAATGTTTTTGTCAGTTTTTCTACAAGTTCTTTTTGCCACTTTGGGTGAAGGTGCAAATCAAATTCGTCTATAATTACTATTCCTACAAGCTTGTTAAAATCTGTAATTTCGGGTTGAGTTTCGGATAATCTAATTATCATATCTCCAACCATTGCAACAATACTACGATAACCAGAAGCAAGTTCGTTGAAAGTTTTCCAGTCATTGTCTTTTTCGCTTTCTGTTTCCTTATAAAGAACTGTATTTTTTGAACCTTTGCGTTCTACTTTTATATTTTCTACTTGAGGATTCAATAAATCTATTAAAATACTTTTTGCACCTTCGTAAAATAAGTTTTGAATTTTATTACCCTCCCATTCTATTAGTTTCCCTTCAATATCTAAAAGTGTGCCGTCAGAATTAAAAAGACTATATGTTTTAGACGTTTCATCTTTACTTTTATTTAATCGTGAAGCTCCGTAAGTTGCAAACTCTTCAAATTTCACAAAAAAATCAGATTCTTTTTTTAATTCCTTTTCTATATCTTCATTTTTTCCAATTTGAGAAAACACATCAAGAGCAGAATATTCTTCTCTTATTTTTATAACTTTTATTGTTTTTTTATTTATATGAAAATGATTAAAATATTTATGTTCTATTAAAAATTCTATCTTTTTATTTATATCTAAAATTTTACCATTGTCTTCATTCCCAAATAAACCAATTATTAATGCCTGCAAAATTGAAGTTTTCCCATATCCATTTTCTCCTGTTAAAAAAATCCACTGTGTATCAATAGGAATATCTGAAATATTTATATTTTTTATGCCTTGATAATTTTTAATTTTTATTTGTTTTATACAAATATCTAAATTTTTA
>JAOZQN010000436.1:2897-5328 GCA_029932195.1 Bacteroidales bacterium
TGAAATACTCTCATTCTTATTATTATTTAAAAATTCATAATAATTTTCTATAACTTCATGCTCTGGTTTATTTTTTAATAATTCTAATTTAGGATATTTGATATTATTTTCTTCTAAATAAATAGCTGTATCAAAACCACTATATTCAAAAGTCTCTACATCTCTTTCATTAAAAATAAAAATGTCAAATTTATCAGATATACTTCTTGGTAAATATTTTATTTTATTGTTTGAGAAGTTTAATCTCTCTAAACTTTTCAGTTCAATGAGTTCTTTAGGTATTTCTTTTATTTTATTATTTGATAGGTCTAAATAATTTAAGTTTTTTAATTTAAAAACTTCTTTTGGAATAAAATTTAGCTTAATTCCTTTAACAACTAATTTTGTTACCCTTGTTTCCTTCGGCTCATATTTTTTAATATAAAAAAATAAAGAATCTAAATCTAAAATTAAATCTATAATAGAGATAATAGAACTTTTATATTCTATTTTTTTTAAGATAAATGTAGTTGTTTTATATCCTCGATTCCCAATATATTTTTTATCTTGAGAATAATCTTTCAAACTAAAACCCAGTTCTTTTTCCAGTTCTTTTATAATTTCTAAATCAGTCATAATTTTTTATTGTTATACAATTTTTGCTTTTCTAAATTCGTCTTTTAAAGCGGGTAATCTTGGAACATGATTATATAATTCTTTTATAATCATTTGTGTTTCTATGCTTTTTAATTTTAGCATTCGTTTTAATATGCGAGCTATTTCTGCATAAGTTTTTCGGTTACGTTCACAAGAAATTTTCTCAACATATTTTCTATGGATATTCCACGCCTCTGTTGGATAAATTTGTTCAATATCTTTCAGGTAATTATCATAATTAAAATAATGATTCTTGAGGTTTTTCTTAATAAATTGCAAAATATCGTCATACCATTTTTCGTGCAAATTTATTTGATGTTTAAAACTGTCCCTACCTATTTTGTCCCTTATTGACTTGGCTGTTTCATTATTAATAAATTTTCGCAATTTTTTGTATGAGCTAAAATCTTTACATTTTAGTAAATATTTTTCCAAAAACAATTTATATTTTTCCTCTCCAAGTTCGGGAGTAATAAAATATTTTAGTTCTGTTATATCGTTCTCTGTTCTAAAAAGTCTTAATAAAATTTCGTTTATTTTATCATAAATTTTTTCTTTTTTTAGAATATAAAGAGCATCAACAGAGAGCTTATAATTATCAGGATTTTCTTCGGCAAGTTTTTTTACAGACTCGGTATTTCCAAGTTTTTTTTCAATTTTAGCAAGAAGATTTAATATGTCTTTTTTATATACGTATTTTTTTAATTTATTTTTAAGTAAAAGAGCTAACTCTTTGTTCTCTAAATAGATATTAAAAAAATCTGTATAAAAATACCATTTTTTAAGTTCTTCAATGTCATCAATTTCTTCAAAAAAGAGGTTTAAAATTTGCTTTTTATTTTCGTCATCTAAACTTTTTATTGATCTTAAAAATACTTTTTCTATATCATAAATAAACTCCATTGGTTCTCCTGCAAATTCAGCCATTGTAGTTGTTTCACTCTTTATTAAACCCAAAAGGACTCCGAGATAATATTTCAAAATATTATTATAACTTTCTTTTTTAATATATTGTTTAAACTCTTCTTCAAACTCAACGAGTTCTTCTTCAAAAATTTCTATTGCATCTTCGTAAGGTTCGGAGTAATGGTCATTTGATGCTCTATCATAAATATCTTCTGCATCGTAAAAATCAATTTTATCATATAAAACTTCAGCTATATCTTCTATCTCAATATCTTCAAATTGATTTGTTTCAAATTTATGAAATTTTCTAAATTCCGTTCTCAAATTTGAATTTTCAGATATAATTTTTTCTAAAAATTGCAACTTTAAAGAATTATCAATAGCGTCAAAAAAAGTATCAAAACTTTCAGATGTTTTTTGCAAGTTGCTATATTGTTCAATAAGTTTTAAACCAAATGCAACCTCATGTTTGCAAAAAGCATCATAAGGGCAATTACAATTAAAATTCTTATTTTCAGGATTATAAGTTGCAATATATTTTTCTGTTCCAAAAACATTAGCAGTATATTTTTTACTAACCATTGTTATATTTCCAACTGCACCATTCTGAAAATATTTTACGCCTCGCTCAAAAATAGTGCTTCCTGCAATATTTTTCAATTCTATTTTTGATAATAATTTTTTCATTTCTAAATTTTGAAAGCTCTGATTTTTAAAAGAATAGTTAATTTTAAAAGTGAAAATTTCGGCTACCCACGTAAAGTTGGATAAAGTTGATTATCAATATGTAAAGATTTGTCAGACACCTTAAAAGGTGTCTGACAAATGTTCTGCTAAGTAGTGTGCCAAAAGTTTCTTAACAATAGATTTTTGCTTTTATAGACAATTG
>JAOZQN010000437.1 GCA_029932195.1 Bacteroidales bacterium
TTGGTGCTTAAACCATTTATAATTAGACGTTTTTAACTTCGTAAAGTAGAATTAATTAGTAAAATAAAAAATTGTGATTTTTCACGTTTTTATAAAATCAAAACTATGAAAAAAATAAAAAGACGAACCAAAAGGAGTTATTTTGGATATATTTTCACCTTTGCATCAATTTTGGTTGTGTTTTTGATAATTCCTCAAGTATTATTCATGAAATCGGCAAAATTAATGAAAACAGAACGAGCAATAAAAGAAAATGTTCCGCCATCTGCTAATTTTTATATTGCTAAAAATTACTTAGATTTAGTTTCATTTTTTCCCGGATTTACAAAAAAATCAAAAGAAATTGTTGATGATGCAACACTTTTTTATATAGGAAAATATATAAACGCAAGTAGTATAAAAAAAGATAGCATTATAGATAATCTAATTGCTAAAACAAGAATAGAAAGAGACTCTGTTTTTGATAATTCCAACATTTATGAACATAAAAACATATCACAATATTACGACAGTATAGAACAACACATATTTGATATACAATGGATTGAAACTTATAAAAACAAAAATGAATTTTGTGAAATTTGGACTTTGTTTTTTGAGAAAACAGAATTAAAAATGTCAGATTATTCAATTATTTGCAATTAGAGGCACTCCTAAAAAGCCAATTTTCTGCGTTACTCAAAATTTTTAACTTTCTCTTTTACAAGAGTAAAGTCAAATCTTGAAAATTTAGAAAGCCTTGATATTTGAGTTTACAGAAGCCCCCTTAACAAAAAAAAATATTATACTTTTTTATTATGAAAAAAACTACAATTATTCTCAGTATTTTAATACTGTCTATTTCAGCAGGTTATGCACAATGGACAGTAAAAACAGTTCCCGACCCAAAAGACGGTGGTCTTGGCTACGTTTCTAACCCCGATAATATTTTAACAGACGAATATGTTAATTATATTGACTCCACAATAGCTAAAATTGAGAGTTTTACAACCGTTCAAGTTGCTGTTGTTGTGCTAAATTCTATTGGAGACGAAGTTCCCAAAAATTTTGCCACAGAGTTGTTTAACCACTGGGGGATAGGCGATGCAGAGCAGGATAATGGCTTGCTAATTCTTTTTGTCCTAGACCAGAGGCGAATAGAATTTGAGACAGGCTACGGACTTGAAGCAGATTTGTCTGATGCAGTCTGTTACAATATACAGCAAGACGAGATGCTCCCTTTCTTTAAACAGGAAAAATATGGAACAGGTTTATATGCTGGTATAATAAAAATTGCGGAAATTCTTGAAGTGCCTGTAGACAATCAAATTCCTGATAATGAAGACATAACAGACAATAATGAAGATATTGCAGATAATAATGAAAATAATTACAACAATAATTATAGTAGCAACGATACGGAATCTCTTTTAGGAACATTAATTGGTTTTTTATTTTTAGCAATATTTCCAACATCTCTTTTTTTGATACTATTAGGTGTTAGTTTTTTATATAAAGACTATTACAAACGCTACCAAACGTTGCGACTTTACAGAACTTGGTTAATGGTAATCTTTATGCCTATTCCTTCTGTATTTTTTATAATTATAACCAGAAAATTAACAAATAAATGGCGAGAAGTTCCACGTGTAAGTGCAAAAACAGGTAAATTAATGCACAAATTATCAGAGGAAGAAGAGGACAAACATTTAGAAGCAGGACAAATATCCGAAGAGTTTGTTAAATCGGTAGATTACGATGTTTGGGTTTCGGAAGAAGAAGGTGATGTTTTAATTCAAACATATAAAAGATGGTTTACTGGATATAATAAATGCCCAAAATGCAAATACAAAACATATAAAAAAGTATATGATAGAACAATCCGTGCAGCAACCTATTCTAGTTCTGGAACTGGTGAGCGAAAATATTCTTGCAGTCATTGCAAACATTCCAAAGTTACAAGATACACTATTCCACAAAAAACGAGGTCGTCAAGTTCCTCTTCTGGTAGCAGTAGCAGTTTTGGTGGCAGTAGCTCGTGGGGTGGAGGAAGCTCTGGTGGCGGCGGTGCTGGTAGTAGCTGGTAAACAATATTAAAAGTAATTCTTTGCTAATATTTTTTTACAAAAAAAAATATTTAAACTTGGAATTATCAAAAAAAACGAGTAACTTTGCAACCCGCACGGCTCGCAATGATTCGGGTGTTAGCTATAATTGCAATATAAATTAATAACAATGAAAGATAAAGCATCAAATGATGGACCACACGCTCAAACAGGATTTTGCATTGCAAAGAAATTCTGCTTTATTCCTTTTATTGCATAATTATCATACAAAATTTAAAGACAAAAAATACTTTATTTATTTTGAACATTATGATGACTTCCTTTTTTGTTTTTTAGATAAAAATAGTAATGCTAATGCAATAGAAGCATACCAATCTAAAAAGAAGTCAACGGGAAATTGGACATTAACAAAAAAAATATTTTTAATTATTACTAAATTATTAAAAACAGGAAATAATTTAATACAAGACAAAATACCAAAAGCTAAAAATTATTATCATCATTTATATTTTTCTTCAAATAGTCCAATTTTTTTAGAAGATAAAGTTTCAAAAAATAATATTACAATTACAGAATATAATTCAGTAGAAGCCTATAATGAATTGGCGAAAGAGATTAGAATTAAAATAAAGAAAGGAGTTGAAGACAAGACACTTCATAGTGAATTAAAAAATCTACATTTCCTTTTTATTGATTTAAATAGAACAGATGAAGAACAACAAAATAATTTAGCAGGAAAAATACAAACAGTTTTCGGAAAAGACATTACTGATTACAAGGCAGCTGTAACAACATTAATTTCGATTTTTCATGGTATTGAAAAAACATTCAATCAAAAAGGGGAAGTGAAATTATCAGATGAAACAAAAAGGGTTTCAAGTGACAAAATAAATGAAACTTTAAAAATAATTACAAATGAATCCAAAGCATTTGAATATTGGCTTTCTGAATATAAAACAATTAGAAAGAGTTTGAAAATTAGACCTTTTGAAGACGATTCGTTTAAACTATATTTCACATCTGCTTTTCAATTATTTAAAAGTATAAAAGAAGTAGAACATCAGAAAATATTCAAATTTGTTAAAAATAACTATAAGAATTGTAATTCATTTCAAGAAGAAGATAATATTTTAGAATTATTTAGTAGTTTTAAAAATGAAAAAAATACATTATTTGATGATTTGAAACTAAAAGGAATTCTTTATGCCGCATATTTTGAGGTCACTAATAAAAAAGATATTAAATCATGAAATCAACAATAAAATATAAACGTTTTTTTGCTTTTTCTGAGGAGCAAAATAAGTGTTTTAATGTAGAATTTGATACTATTAATATTGTTCACGGAAAAAACACATCTGGAAAAAGCACACTAATTCAAACAATTTTATACACATTTGGCATTAATGACGAGAAAAGAAAATTAGATGAAATACTGAATGAGAAAATAATATTTAGATTAGATTTTGTGTTAAAAAACGAATTTAACGAGAATATAACAATAATAAGAGATGACGAATTTATAGTAATAAAAAGAGAAAACATACCTTTAACGAAATTCACAGGAATAGGAGGAAATACTGCAACTGAACATAAAGAATTAAAAACATATCTTGCTAATTTATTCGGTTTTAATTTACATCTGGAAAGTTCAGGAGAGTATAAACAAGCTTCAATTGAAGCAATGTTTCTACCATATTATATTGCACAGGATGTAGGCTGGGTTTATAGACACAAATCCTTTAAAGGTTTAGATTTTATCAAAAATTTCAAAATAGATTTTTTTGATTATTATTTAGGCATTATAAATGACTACGATAGAGAAGGAAAAAGAAAATTAGAAAAAGAGAAAACAGAATATGAAAATGAAATTAAATTTTTAGAAAATACAGAAAGAAAAAATGATGAAATTCAATTATCTAAATTAAAAGATGAAAAATTTATACTAAAAGCAAACAATTACATAGAGACTTATAAGAATAATAAAGCTGAATTAATAAAGCTTGAAAGAAAATATTTAATAGAATGTAATGAGTTAGCATACTTAGAACAAGAAAAAAATATTCTTACAAGAGTTGGCTACCCACGTAAAGTTGGAAACTTACACAATTTTAACATGTTTTCTAATTATTAATTATACAAAAAAACATTAAATTGTAGTGGTCTTTTTTATTTGTAATATCTTAATTATCAATATATTATTTTTTTTTGTAGTGGTCTTTTCATTATAATATAAAGCTAAAAGAATGAGTAATTACCTGTCCAACCTTACGTAGGTAGCCCAAGAGTTGAAAAAACCTTAAATAAACAAAATCCATTAATAGATAATTGTCCAACATGTAATCAACAATTACCTAATAATATAAATGCAATTTATAGTTATTTTCAAAATATTAATGATACAGAAAAACAAATAGGACGAAACAACGAAATTAGGACGAATTTAAAAGGCAAGAAAGGAACAATAAATTCTCTGAAAATAAAGATTAAATCACATAAAAGATTTAGTTTCAGCAGATTATGAAATACTTAAAAAGTATAATATTGAAAATCTAACTTTTGACACATGGCTTGATAATAAAACTAATGTAAAATTATATGAAAATGTTATAGCACAAGTAGGTGAAAAGTCTATTAAATTAAATAAAACAATAGAAGATTTAAAAGAGTTCAAAACTGATAAAGAAATAATACAAGATAGAAAAAATAAAAACTATGAATTCAAAAAACATTTTGAAAAAAATCTTTCAAAATTGGGTGTTAAGGAATTTGAAGATGATAGATTTCTTTTGTTATACAAAATTACCGCTTTCCCTCGACAAGGTGTCGAGTTATTAAAAACACTTATGGCTTATAATTTTGCTTTTAATAAAATTATAAATAAAACAAATTATATACATAGATTTCCTTTTATGTTAGATGCAATATTTGAAGGTGATTTAGAAGATGCAAGCAGAGAGACTATCTTAGGGTTTATCTCTAAAAATTATCCGAAAGATATACAAGTTATAATGTCAATAGCAGATAAAAAGGATAATAGTAACCCTGCCTCAGAATATAATAAGGCTTTTTTTGATGGCAAAGCTAAATTAATCTGCATTGGAAATAATGAAAGGGAGAGAGCTTTTTTATCAGAATACAAGTATGAATTTGATGATTATCTGGAAGAAACTAATAATTACTTAAATGATATTACAAACTAAAACTTAAAAAAGATATAGCTAATCGAGTAGGCGGTCGGCTACCAACAAGTAGCCGATGCACCTCTCACACC
>JAOZQN010000926.1 GCA_029932195.1 Bacteroidales bacterium
ATATAAATTTGTTTGTGAGATATATGGAAAATAAAAATTTCCTAAAAGACAGCTACACACGATACCGCAATAAAATAGGATTAACAATTAACGATAAATTTGCCAAACAAAGCAACGAAGTTGCTCTTGTTTGGCCATTTAAAGATTGTATTCTTGAAGGAGGACAAACAGAAGAAGACCAAAAAAGACCCGAAATATTTTTTAATGAAATTCTTGCACAAGAAGAAATTGACCAACTTACAGAGCCAAAAATTTTGGTAAACTGGGAACAATACACCACAGACGGAACTCAAAAAGTAACTGAAATTAAGCGAGGAAAAAACGGAATTATTAAAGAAAATTTGATAATAAAAGGAAACAACTTATTAGCTTTACATTCACTTCTGCCACAATTTGAAAACCAAGTAAAATTAATCTATATAGACCCACCGTATAATACTGGAAACGATGCCTTTAAATATAACGACAGTTTTAGCCATAGCACTTGGTTAACTTTTATGAAAAATAGATTAGAAGTTGCTCATAAATTTTTAAAAAGAGATGGTTTAATTTTTATACATATTGATGATGTAGAGGAAAGTTATTTGAAAATTCTTTGCGATGAAATTTTTGGAAGAGAAAAATTTGTAAATACTATTGCTGTTAGGTCTTCAACCCCAAGCGGAATAAAAACAGCCCATAAAGATAAAACAATAATTAAACAAAAAGATTTTATTTTAGTCTATAAAAAATCAGATAGTGTAAAAATAAAACCCCAATACACCAGAAGAGAAAGTTGGGATACTCATTTTTCGAGGGTTTTACATAAAGACGAGAATGGTAAATATATCTTACTTAATTTAAAAGATATATTAATAAAGGAGGGCATTTTGAATAAAAGTAACACATTAAATGATTTAGATATTAATGACAAAAAATTTAAAAAGTTCTATTTAAAAAATGCAGATAAAATATGCCAATCAGCCGCTCATAAAAATAAAGAAATTGATAAAATATCAAGAAACAAATATCCCAATACAGTTTACGTTAATTATGAAAATGATAAAATAAAAGGATTTTACTATAACGGAAGACAATTACAACCTTTAAGTTATAGTTTGAATGAAATAATTGTAAATAAAGAAATCACAAAAGATTTCTCAATGCTTTTATGTGATTTTTGGAATGACATTGATTTTCAAAATACCCAAAATGAAGGTGGTGGAATAAGCTTTCCCGCAGGGAAAAAACCAGAATTACTATTGTATCGTATCATTGATATGGCTTCAAAACAAGGCGATATTGTATTAGATTTTTTTGGAGGAAGTGGGACAACTGGTGCAGTTGCACACAAAATGAACCG
>JAOZQN010000438.1 GCA_029932195.1 Bacteroidales bacterium
GAAATATCTAAAAAATTAACCTGACGGCTATGGCGTCCACGCTTTACACGAGTTTATTTGTCCAATGTTAAACGGGTAACCAAAGTTTGTTCCATTTTTGGCTACTAATGTAAAATTGGACAATTTTTTTCACTCAACACTTGCCAACGTGCCAGAGGCACTTGGCAACGTGTTGCCTTGATAACCAGAGGTTTTCAGCCCTAGGTGAGTAGCTCAATAGTTTAAGTAGGATAATAATACTTAATATTTTTCAAAAAGTGGAACAAACTTTTAACTTTAGACTTGCACTTTTTCAACTCCTATGGTTATCAAAGTCAAAGGGTGACTTAAAGTCACCCTTTGACTAACATACTAAAAATTTCGTAATATTTTATCTGCAATTACTTCTGATAATTTTATATTGGATTCTTTTGTTAGTCCAGCTATGTGGGGAGTTAAAATTACATTTTGTGCGTTTTTTAAAAACGTAAAATTTGTAGAAAAATTTAGTTTTTCGTCAGAAATTTGTTGTTTTTTATCAGAAATTTGTTCAAAAGAGACATTTTCGTATTCCAATACGTCAAGTGCTGCTCCGAGAATTTTTCCCGATTTTAATTTTGTAACAAGGTCTGCCGTGTTTACAATTTTTCCTCTTGCGGTGTTTATCAAATAAATATTTTTTTCAAAGTTATCAATAAAATTACTATTTATCAAATATTTCGTTTCGCTGGTTAGTGGAGTGTGAATGCTCAAAATATCTGTTTTTTCAAAAATTTCGGACATTTTTACTTCTGTTGTATTGCCATCTGCATAATTTTTTTTGTATTTATCGTAAGAAATTATTTTCACATCAAAGCCTTGCAAACATTTGGCAAAACTGCTTCCCATATTCCCGTAACCAATTATGCCAATGGTTTTTCCAGACAATTCTAATCCTCTATTTGGTTCTCTTTGCCAAATTCCATTTCGAACTTCTTGATTTGCTTTGCAAATATTATTAAACAAATTTAAAATCATTCCAACGGCTTGTTCTCCAACGGCATTTCTGTTTCCTTCTGGTGAGTTAATACATTTTATGCCAATGCTTTCGGCATATTCCACATCAATGCTTTCAAGTCCTGCACCAACCCTTGCTACAAATTTTAGCTGTCTATTTTCAGATAAAATCTCTTTCGTTAATTTTATTTTACTTCTGATAATCAAACCATTGTAGTCGGGTAGGAGAGGGGCGATTTTTTCTGCCTCAATTTTTGGTAAATAATCACATTTGTAACCCACTTTTTCTAATTTTTCAATTAGAATATTGTGAACTAAATCTACTATTAATATTTTCATTTGTCAAGTTTTGAATTTTTGAATTTGTGAAGTTTTGAAACAGCCTTGAACTGACCCCCTCGTGAAAAACGTCCTTTTTTTATATGGAACTTTTTTACTTATTTAAAATATCTCTAAATTCATTCAAAATCATAGCAGTAGCACCCCAAACGTGTTCGTTGTTAAAATCAAAATATGGAATCACAAATTCCTTGCCATATCTTTTTATCTTTTTTTTGTGAATTTTGGCATTCAATAAATCAGATATTTTTACTTTTATTATGTATGCAACTTCGCTGTGGTCTGGTGTAAATTCCAAATTTTCGGGAGAATAGGCTACGATTGGGCAAACATTAAAATTACTAACAGGTATATATAAAGGTGTCAGCTTTCCGAGAACAGTTATTTTCTCACTCAAAACACCTACTTCTTCATAAGTCTCTCTTTTTGCTGTGTTTATAAGGTTTTTATCTTTGTCCTCGTATTTGCCTCCAGGAAATGCTATTTGTCCGCTATGTGGCTGACCATCATCATTTCGTTTTATTAAAACAATTTGTAAGTCTTTATCATACATGTCATTATCACCAAAAACAAGTATCATTACGGCACTTTCTCTTGCTCCTTTTTCAGAAGAAGATATATTTTCTGCATACCTTATTTCTGGCGACATTTTTATCTGCGATTGCTCTCCTGGCAATTCTTTTTTCAGATTTTTTTCTATGTCTTTTATAAATTTTATCATTTTACAAAAATAAAAAAAACAAATTTATATTAAAATAAATTTGTTTTTTCGTATAAAATATATTGAAAAGGAACTTTGACAAAGTTTTAAACGGCGTTTTTCACGAGTGTCAAGTTCAAGGCTTTTTTGAAATTTTAGAATTGAAGTTTACTTCTGTAAATGAGTATTTTAAAATTTAAAAAGTAACAACGAAATTGGCATTCGTGAAAAACGCCTTTTAAACTTTGTCAAAGTTGTAGGCTTATTTTACAATAAGTTTCTTAACTTCGTTGAGTCCTTTTCCTGTAATATGCACAAGGTAAAGTCCTGACTGACTGTTAGTCATATCTATTTGCATAGAATTGTAAGCCCAAACAGACATGTTTGTTTGAGAATAAACAAGCTCGCCAGTTATGCTATATATTTCAATATTAATAAGGTCGGCAAGTTCGGAATCTAATTCTAATAAAAATATTCCAGAAGTAGGGTTAGGATAAATACTCCATTCTATCTTATTTTCTAAATTCTCTATGCTAGTAGTTCCATCATAAACTTCCACATCTAATACTTCCGAAAATTCGCTTTCGCCACAGTCATTAATTCCTTTTACAGAAATTTGTGCCATTCCAGTAAAATCATTAGACCAATTTACAGCTCCTAAATCGCTACTTCCAGAAATGCTACCTGCTTCTGCTGGCATTAATTTCCATTCATAAGAAGTTGCATTAGAAGATGTAACATTATAATAATCAGGATTTTGATTGCCAACATAAGTGTCTCCCGTAGGCGTATTAGGAATTTCTGAAGCTAGTTCAACAAAAATTTCTACCTCTCCATTTACAGTATTATCTCCATCTGAAACTTCAACAAAATAAGTTGTGTTTTCTGTTGGGTTTACGGTTGGCTCTGCGTCTGCAGAAGTGAAACCTACAGGTTCTGAAGTCCAAGTATATGTGTATGAACCAGTTCCTCCAACAGGATTTGCATGTAATACTGTGCTACTTCCCGAACAAATTGTTTGTGGAGTTGCTATAAGATTTATGCTAAATGGAGCTGCAAAATCAACAATAAGTTCTACAGGAACAACTACACTTGGAGTTTCGTTGTCGTTGCTTGAAATATTTAAATTTGCTGTATAAGTTCCTGGTTCTAAATCATTAGAAGACATTGTTACATTAATAATTTCTGTGCTACCTGGAGTTATTATTTCTCCGTTGTTTTCAATATCCAACCAGTTATTTACAATAAGAGTATAATCTTCTACCTCTCCATAAGTTGTTGTTCCACAAGGAGAACCACAATCGTTTCCACTATATTTTAACCTTATTCTCATTGTAGTTTCTCCTGCTAAAATATCATCGGGAATTGTTATATTAAATGTTCCTTGTCCTCCGTTACTTGATTCACAAAATACTTCTTCGTTTGCATCTTCAAAATCTCCATCTTGATTACAATCTACCCAAATACCAAGGTCATCTATATCATAAGTACTTCCATTTTCTATGGTTATTTCATAAGTGTCTCCTGCCGAAACATCTGCCGACATGCTTGTATAGTCTCCATATCCACTTGCACCGGTTGAATTATCAATAGTTTCAAATAAAACTCTGCTAATATATTCGTCGCCACCACCACTTGCAGCACAATACTCTCTATTGTATTTTGAAGTTATTTCTGAATTTAAGTTATAAATAAGGTCTAATTCTCCATTATTGGTTATAGTTAGTTCTCTCATTGTGCTTTGGTTTTCTCCAAGAGTTGCATTTATTTCTATTGGATCTACAACTATTTGTGGAGCACCCCAAGTAATATTTGCATGAATTTTACTTGATTCTCCATCATCGTGCATAGCTGCAACTGAGTATTTATAATATCCATAATCTGGTAATTGGTTTGGAAAAAATAAATCTGTTGTTGTTCCAATTTCTTGGTCGTTTCTATAAACTACAAAATGTTGTAGATTTTCTACTACGGTATATTCCCAAGTTAAGTTTGTTGCACCAGTTTCTTCGTTGGTAAAAACAGCTTGTAAATTTTCTGGTCTTGCTCTATTATTTGTCTCAAATGGAGATACATAAGTTAGTAAAGCACCGCTTCTGTTATCGCACCAAGCAGGATAAACCATAGAGCCACGTGCTGCAATTCCCAAATAATCACCCATATAGCCTCCTGCCATACCTGGAAGAGGAGAAGGAGTAAAAGCAACATCACTCACTTTAATATCTTCCCAAGTTTCGCCACCGTCAAAAGAATTTGAAACATAAGTTTCTACTTCTGTAGAGCTAACATTTCTATCATCATAATAAATTACACTTAAAATTCCTGTTTCTGGGTCGCAAGTAATCCAAGGCAAATAAGCCTCTTTTCCATCAGCATAAGTTCCCTGATTTACTCTAATTGGTTCTGACCAATTATCTCCATTATCATCAGATTTAATAATATAAACGCTTATGTTCGAACCAGTATTTGTTTCTGGTATTCCAATATTTGCCCAAACAACGTAAATAGTTCCTGTTTGTGCATCTACACTCATAGAAGGGAAGGAATTAACTCTCATATTTTTAGAAACTCCTTGGTCTCTAATACCTTTTATGTTTTCTAAAATTCGTGTTGCATCTTCAAAAGTTGCTCCACCATCAATGGATTTTGCAAAACCAAGAGCTGTTTCTGGTGTAGGCCAACCATCGTAAATAGACCACACAACATAAACTTCTCCGTTTGGTCCTGTTTGCACATTACACCCCTGATTGTGGCTACCTGCATTTACTGCCGAACTAATATTCATTGGAGTAGAATAAGTAAGTCCTCCGTCTGTTGTTCTAACAAATTCAATATCATTATCATTGGAGTTTGCACCTGACAAAGGTGTCCACACATTATAAACATTTCCTTCGTAAGCACTTGTAGGACTGTTATCTATCCAAAGATGATTTTTGTCTAACATTCCGCTACTAACACTTCCTCCTGCTTGCACGCTTGTCCAACTATCTCCTCCATTTTCGGAATACGAAACTCCTTGACTACTATTGCTATGGATAAATCCAACATACATTCTACCATCTAAGCTAATTGCTGTTGCAGGGTCGCCAGAGTTATTGCCTCCAGCACCTTCAACTTGTCCTCCCCAGTTTACACCAGAGTCGTCGGAGAAAAAATAATTTGCTCCATAAAAAGTAGATGAATTTCCAGAATTATTAGAATTCATTAAAAAAGTATTATCATTTGGGTAAGGTGTTAATAATTTTATGTTTTTATAATAAAAGTTCCCCCAGTTTTTA
>JAOZQN010000927.1 GCA_029932195.1 Bacteroidales bacterium
AGGTATGAAATTTAGAGACTTATACAAATTTCAACAAAATACGTTATAATCAGCATTATTTAAACTTGCCAAGTCTCTGGAATGGTTATGATTATGATGGCGAAGAATTACAAGGCACTGGATATTCTACGTTACGTCTTGTTGCAGATGTGGATACAGACAACGAACTTTTAGCATTACGTGTAGGTAGAATTGAAACAGCTTACGATTTATATATAAATGGAAAATTAATTCACAGCAACGGGAAAATTGCGAAAAATAAAGAAGACGCAGAGCCGTTTTGGAATGCAACAAATATAAATTTTATTGCAGATAGTATCCAGCTTGAAATAATTTTTCATATAAGTAATTATCACCATAAAAAGGGAGGTTTTTCTGGAAATATTATTATTGGAGACGATTATTATTTGCATAAATATGCCAGTAAATTAAATTATAAAAATGTTTTTCTAATTGGAATTTTGTTAATAATTGGTCTTTATCATTTCGGGCTTTTTATTTTAAGAACCAAAGATAAATCCTCCCTGTTTTTTAGTATTGTTTGTCTTTCTGTTGCTTTTATTACTCTATTTTTTGGCGATGTTCTTGTTGCTAAAATATTACCAGATTTCCGTTGGGAAATATTGGTTAAATTGCTCTACCTCTCATATTATTTTGGTGTAATTTCGTTATTATTATTTATTTCATACACTTTTAGAGAGTATTTTCATAAGCCAATAATTATTTCTGCTGTTATTTTACAAGGACTATTAGCTCTTGCAACGCTTGTTACTCCTGTGAAAATCTTCACCAACTTTATGATTCCTTTTGAAATCTCAACTCTCCTGATTTTTATTTATCTTTTAATATTTTTATTTGTAGCCACAATAAAAAAGGAAAAAGGAGCTTTCTTTTCACTATTAGCCCTGTTTCTTTTTCTTGCCGCTATAACTAATGATATTCTTTTTGATAATTTAATTATAAAATCAATATATCTATTACCTGTTGGAATATTCTTTTTTGTGTTATTACAAGCATTTACTTTATCGCTACGTTTTTCTCGTTTATTTAAAGCAAATGAGCAACTTACAACAGACTTAAACGACATAAATACACACCTGGAGGATACCGTAAAAGAAAGAACAGCGGAAGTTGTGCAACAAAAAGAGGAACTTTTGGTCCAATCGGAAAATTTACTACAAATAAATGAAGAGCTAAAAGTTCAATCGGAAATATTGGAAGACGCAAATATTAAAATTACTCTAAAAAATGGCTACCCACGTAAAGTTGGACAATGAAATTCGTGTAAAGCGTGGACGCCATAGCCGTCAGGTTAAGGATTAATCAGTTGATTTATA
>JAOZQN010000039.1 GCA_029932195.1 Bacteroidales bacterium
AGTCATGTTGACCATGGTAAAACAACTCTTACTGCTGCTATAACTAAAATATTAGCAGAAAAAGGATTATCAGAAGTTAGAGACTTTGAATCTATTGACAACGCACCAGAAGAAAAAGAAAGAGGTATAACAATTAATACTGCACACGTAGAATATTCAACGGAAAAAAGACATTACGCACACGTTGACTGTCCTGGTCACGCTGATTATGTGAAAAACATGGTTACTGGTGCTGCTCAAATGGACGGAGCTATTCTTGTAGTAGATGCAAGTGATGGTCCTATGCCACAAACAAGAGAACATATTCTTCTTGCACGTCAGGTAAACGTTCCTGCTATTGTTGTTTTTATGAACAAAGTAGATTTGGTAGATGACGAAGAGTTATTGGAACTTGTTGAAATGGAAATTAGAGAACTATTAGAATTCTATAAATACGATGAGGATTCTCCTGTAATCCAAGGTTCTGCACTTGGTGGACTTAACGGTGAACCAGAATGGGTAGAAAAAGTAATGGAACTAATGACTGCTGTTGATGATTTTATTCCACTACCAAAAAGAGATATAGATAAAGATTTTCTTATGCCAGTTGAGGACGTATTCTCAATTACTGGACGTGGAACTGTTGCTACTGGTAGAATTGAAACTGGTGTTGTAAACACAAGTGATCCAGTAGAAATTAGCGGTCTTATGAAAGACGGAACTATGAAATCAGTTTGTACTGGTGTTGAAATGTTTAGAAAAATATTAGACCGAGGTGAAGCTGGAGATAACGTAGGGCTACTTCTTAGAGGTGTTGATAAAGAAAAAATTAAAAGAGGTATGGTAATTGCAAAACCTGGTTCTGTAACACCACACACTACTTTTAAAGCTGAGGTTTATATTTTGAAAAAAGAAGAGGGTGGACGTCATACTCCATTCCATAACAAATACAGACCACAATTCTTCATTAGAACATTAGATGTTACTGGCGAAATCCTTCTTGACAAAGGAGTTGAAATGGTTATGCCTGGTGATAACATCACTGTTACTGTAAACTTAATTTATCCTGTAGCTGTAAACGAAGGACTACGTTTCGCAATTCGTGAAGGTGGTAGAACAGTTGGAGCTGGTCAGATAACTAAAATAATAGAATAATATAAGATTAAATTATAAAACAGACTTTCTTAGTAAATTTTACTCAGGAAGTCTGTGTTATCTAAATATTTACGGGTGTAGCTCAGTTGGCAGAGCACTAGTCTCCAAAACTAGGTGTCGGGCGTTCGAGTCGCTCCACCCGTGCAATAAATACTTGATACAAAATTATGAATAAAGTTAAAGAATATTTTTTAGATACTTACAACGAACTTGTAAATAAAGTTTCGTGGCCTGCATGGTCTGATTTGCAAAACAGTGCTATTATAGTTATGATTGCATCTTTGATTATTGCACTAACTATATATGGTATGGACTCGGTTTTTAGTCAATTGATGAAATTTATTTATAATATGTTCTATTAAATAAAAGTAAAATGGCTGAAATAGTAAGAAAATGGTATGTTCTTAGGGCTATAAGTGGAAAAGAAAAAAAAGTAAAAGAATATATTGAAAGTGAAATAAATAGATTAAAAATTCATGATTACATATCTCAAATTCTAATTCCAACGGAAAAAGTTTATCAGGTTAGAAATGGAAAAAAGATAAGTAAAGAGCGGAATTTTTATCCAGGTTATGTTTTGATAGAAGCGGCTCTTGTAGGTGAAATTCCTCATATATTAAAGGGTGTTCCTAATGTTATCAGCTTTGTTGGCTCGGATAGAGGAAAAGTTCCTGTTCCATTGAGACAGAAAGAGGTTAATAGAATACTTGGTGTAGTAGATGAATTACATGAAAACGAGGAGGAATTAACAACCCCGTTCATTGTAGGTGAAACAGTTAAAGTAACTGATGGTCCTTTTGATAAGTTCTCAGGAATAATAGAAGAGGTAAATAATGAGAAAAAGAAACTACGAGTTATGGTTAAAATTTTTGGAAGAAAAACACCACTTGAGTTAGGTTTTATGCAAGTAGAAAAAGAAGGATAACTAAAAATTACAATAATACAATATAAAATATTATGGCAAAAGAAGTAGAATCATACGTAAAATTACAGATAAAAGGTGGACAAGCAAATCCATCACCTCCAGTAGGACCTGCTCTGGGTGCAAAAGGACTAAACATTATGGACTTTTGTAAACAATTTAATTCAAGAACTGAAAAATATATGGGAAAATTAATCCCTGTTGTTATCAGTGTTTATAAAGATAAATCTTTTGATTTTATTACAAAAACTCCACCTGTTGCAGAACAACTAAAAGAGGTGGCTAAATTAAAATCTGGTTCAGGCACTCCAAATTTAGATAAAGTTGCAAAAATAACTTGGGACGATGTTAGAAAGGTTGCCGAAGATAAAATGCCCGATTTAAACGCATTTACTGTAGAATCAGCTATGAAAATGGTTGCAGGCACAGCAAGAAGCATGGGTATTGTAGTAAAAGGTGAATTTCCTGCATAATCAAAAACATCATTAAATTAAGAAAATTAAAATGTCAGCACAACTTACAAAAAACAGAAAAGCTATAATTAGCAAGATAGATAAAGATAAGAGTTATTCCTTAAAAGATGCTACAAAGTTAGTTAAGGAAATTTCTACGACAAAATTTGATGCGTCAGTTGATATCAACATTAGACTTGGTGTGGATCCACGAAAGGCAAATCAAATGGTAAGAGGTTCTATTACTTTACCTCATGGAACAGGTAAGGAAAAAACGGTACTCGTTTTTTGCACGCCTGATAAAGAGCAAGAAGCGAAAGATGCTGGTGCTGAACATGTAGGTCTTGATGATTATGTTGCAAAAATACAAGATGGTTGGACGGATGTGGATGTAGTTATTGCTATGCCTTCTGTTATGGCTAAAGTAGGTCGTATTGGTAGAATATTAGGACCAAGAGGACTTATGCCAAACCCAAAAACAGGAACTGTTACTATGGATATAGCAAAAGCAGTTTCTGAGGTAAAAAAAGGTAAAGTAGATTTCAAGGTAGATAAATATGGTATTATTCATCTTGGAGTTGGAAGAGTATCTTTTGACCATAAAAAATTATATGAGAATGCTTCCGAGTTTCTGGAAATGATAATTAAACTTAAGCCTGTGGCTTCAAAAGGAACTTACGTCTTAAGTGCGTATATTTCTTCAACAATGAGTCCAAGCATAAAATTAGATTCTAAGAAATTCAAAGACGACGAATAAAACTTAATTCTGTTACAAATTAAGTGCTATTCTATAATCATATTTCTTGAGATTTGTTTAATTAGATGGACGCAAATTTTAAACACCAGAGTTTACTATGAGTAAATGATGATTTTTAAAAATTTGTATTCAACAAAGAGTAAATGAAAATTAAAGAAATCTGAAAATATATTAATTTATCAATTATTATGAATAGAGAAGAAAAAAAGTTAGTAATTGAGAGTCTTACAGAACAAATTAATAATACACCTCATTTATATATTACAGACACTTCAGACCTAAATGCAAAAGACACTTCTGATTTAAGAAGAATTTGTTTTAAGCAAAATGTGAGATTGTTGGTAGTGAAAAATACTTTGTTAGTAAAAGCATTTGAAAATTCTAACAAAAATGAGGCTGAATTAAAAGCTGTTCTTAAAAGTCCGACTGCTGTTATGTTTACAGATGTTGCTAATGCTCCTGCTAAGCTCATAAAAGAGTTTAGAAAGGGACATGAGAAACCTCTTGTAAAAGCCGCTTATGTAGAAGAATCCGTTTATGTTGGAGACGACCAGTTAGATGCACTTTCTAAAGTTAAATCTAAATACGAATTAATTGGAGACCTTATTTTTCAATTACAGTCGCCAGCACACAAAGTTCTTTCGCAATTGCAGTCAGGTAAACATATACTTGCAGGAATTACAAAAACTCTTTCTGAAAGGGGAGAATAATTTATTAATCAAAATCATTTAAAAATTATATTAAAATGGCAGATTTAAAAGATTTCGCTGAACAGTTGGTAAACTTAACAGTTAAAGAAGTAAACGAATTAGCAGAGATACTAAAAGAAGAATATGGTATTGAGCCAGCAGCCGCTCCAGTAATGGCAGCAGGTGGTGGAGCAGAAGCAGTAGAAGTAGAAGAACAAACTGAATTTGACGTAATTATTACTGCAGCAGGCGGAAAAAAACTAAAAGTAGTAAAATTAGTTAAAGAATTAGTAGGAGTTGGTCTTAAAGAAGCAAAAGCTCTTGTTGATGACGCACCAAAAACTATAAAAGAAAAAGTTTCTAAAGATGAAGCAGAAGCTCTAAAAACACAATTAGAAGAGCTTGGTGCAGAAGTAGAAATTAAATAATTTTTTACTACATCGTTCTGGTTTTATCTCTATTTTATAGTGATTTAGAAAATAGAGAGTTTAATATACAAAAAAACAATATATATTGAAAAATTTTAAAAAACTAAGCAACATGTTGTAATGCAACGATTTAAAAATAGGTTTAGTATCATACAGATACTAAACCTTTTTGTCGTTTATATAACTTTACTTTTTTTTGTGAAATTTAAGAATTGTTTTAAAAAAGGCTTGATGAGTCCAAAATTTTAACTACCTAACAACACACAGATAATGTCCAATAATAAGCGAATAAATTTTTCTTCTTCACAAAATACAATGGAATATCCGGATTTCCTTGAAATTCAGCTAAAAACTTTTAGAGAGTTTTTCCAATTGCATTCTACCAAAGAACAAAGAAAAAAAGAAGGTTTACATAAGGTTTTTGATGATAATTTTCCTATCACAGATACACGAAATAATTTTGTTTTAGAGTTTCTTGATTATACAGTTGACCCTCCAAGATATTCAATAGAAGAGAGTATAGAAAGAGGACTCTCTTTCAGTGCTCCTTTAAAAGCAAAATTAAAATTGTATTGCACAGACCCTGAACACGAAGATTTTGATACTGTTATTCAAGATGTTTATCTTGGAACAGTTCCATATATGACTCCAAAAGGAACTTTTGTAATCAATGGAGCTGAGCGAGTTATTGTGTCTCAACTACATAGGTCGCCAGGTGTATTTTTCGGACAAAGTGTTCATTCTAACGGAACTAAACTTTATTCTGCAAGAATTATACCTTTTAAAGGTTCGTGGATGGAATTTGCAACTGACGTGAATAATGTTATGTTTGCATATATTGACAGAAAGAAAAAACTTCCTGTTACAACTTTGCTTAGAGCTATTGGATATGAAACTGATAACGATATTTTAGAAATATTTGACCTTGCTGACGAAATTAAAGTTACGCAAGAAAATATGACTAATATTGTTGGTAAAAGACTTGCAGCCAGAGTATTAAAAAGCTGGATAGAGGATTTTGTTGATGAAGATACAGGAGAAGTTGTATCTATTGAACGAAACGAGGTTATTATTGAACGTGAAACTGTTATTACAGAGGAACATATAGAAGAAATAATGGACTCAGGAACAAAAACAGTTCTTATCCATAAAGAGGGACAAAATCATTCGTATTATTCTATAATTTATAATACCTTACAAAAAGATCCATCTAACTCAGAGAAAGAGGCTTTAATGCACATTTATAGGCAGTTAAGAAATGCAGAGCCACCAGATGATAATACAGCAAGAGATGTATTTGAACGTCTATTTTTCTCCGATAAAAGATACGATTTGGGAGCAGTTGGTAGATATAGAATTAATAAAAAATTAGAATTAGACCGAGATAAAGACGATAGAGTTTTAACCAAAGAAGATATTATAAAAATCATAAAATATCTTATAAAACTTATTAACTCAAGAATTGATGTTGATGATATTGACCATTTGAGTAACAGAAGAATTAGAACAGTAGGCGAACAGCTTGCTAATCAGTTTGGTGTGGGGCTTGCACGTATGTCAAGAACCGTTAGAGAGCGAATGAATGTTCGTGATAATGAGGTGTTTACACCTATTGATTTGATAAATTCAAAAACACTTTCTTCTGTAATAAATTCATTTTTTGGAACAAACCAATTGTCTCAATTTATGGATCAGACGAATCCGCTTGCGGAAATGACTCACAAAAGGAGAATGTCTGCACTCGGACCAGGTGGTCTTACCAGAGAACGAGCAGGTTTTGAGGTTCGTGATGTTCACTACACTCACTACGGTCGTCTTTGCCCAATTGAAACTCCTGAGGGACCGAATATTGGACTTATTGCCTCGCTTTGCGTTTTTGCAAAAATTAATGAATTAGGTTTTATTGAAACACCTTATAGAAAGGTGAAAAATTCTATTCTTGATTTGAGTGCCAAGGGAGTTATATATTTGACTGCCGAAGAGGAAGAGGAAAAACTTATTGCTCAGGCAAATGCACAGGTAGCTGATGACGGAAGTTTTATTACTACAAAAATAAAAAGTAGGCATGATGGCGATTTTCCAATTGCTGCACCAGAAGAGGTTGATTTAATGGACGTTGCTCCAAACCAGATTGCTTCAATTGCTGCATCTTTAATTCCATTCTTGGAACATGATGATGCCAACCGTGCACTTATGGGGTCAAATATGATGAGACAAGCTGTGCCTCTGTTAGTTCCAGAAGCTCCACTCGTGGGGACTGGAATTGAGGAAAGAGTTGCCAGAGATTCACGACTTCTTTCTATTGCCACAGGCGACGGTGTTGTGGAATACGTAGATGCTACAAAAATTATTATAAGATACGAAAGAACTGATGAAGAGAAATTATTATCTTTTGATGGAGATAATGTAACTTATGAAATTTCAAAATTCCAAAAAACAAACCAAAATACTTGTGTAAATTTACGACCAATTGTTTTAAAAGGCGATAGAGTTATTGCAGGTCAGGTGCTTACGGAAGGAAATGCAACCGAAGGCGGAGAACTCGCTATTGGTAAAAACCTAAAAGTGGCATTTATGCCTTGGAAAGGATACAACTTTGAGGACGCTATTGTTATTTCAGAAAGAATAGTTAGAAATGATGTATTTACTTCAATTCATGTTGTTGGACATCAGTTAGAAGTTAGAGATACAAAAAGAGGTTTGGAGGAATTAACTGCTGATATTCCGAATGTTAGCGAAGATGCTACCAAAAATCTTGACGAGAATGGATTAATTAGAATTGGAGCAACTGTTGATGCAGGTGATATTTTGATTGGTAAAATTACTCCAAAAGGAGAGTCTGACCCTTCGCCAGAGGAAAAATTACTTAGAGCTATTTTTGGAGATAAAGCTGGAGATGTTAAAGATGCGTCGCTAAAAGTTTCGCCTTCGAATAAAGGTGTGGTTCTTGATAAAAAATTATTTTCTCGTACACGAAAAAATAAAAGAGCAAAAGATGCCAAGCAAACTCTTATAGATAAATTAGATATAGAATTAGAAATTGAAGCTCAAAAATTAGCTGGAATATTATTAGAAAAATTATTAGAACTTATTGAAGGAAAAACTTCGCAAGGAGTTAAAGATTATTATGGAAAGGAAATTGTATCTAAAGGGATTAAGTTTTCTGAAAAATTATTTGAAAATGTAAACTTTATTGAAGTAAATCCAAAAAAGTGGACTACCGACAAGAGGAAAAATATAATGATTGGAACTCTTCTTCATAATTATTCAATAAAACACAAGGAATTACAAGCTGTATTTAGAAGAAAAAAATATAATATTACCGTAGGAGACGAGCTTCCTATTGGTATTCTGCAACTTGCGAAAGTTTATATTGCCAAAAAACGAAAGTTAAAAGTTGGTGATAAAATGGCAGGGCGACATGGTAACAAAGGTATTGTTGCAAGAATTGTTCGTCTGGAAGATATGCCTTATTTAGATGATGGAACTCCTGTAGATATTGTGCTTAACCCACTTGGAGTGCCTTCGCGTATGAACTTAGGGCAAATTTATGAGTCTATTCTTGCTTGGGCAGGAGACGAATTAGGGTTAAAATTTGCAACTCCAATTTTTGATGGAGCTTCTTTGGATAATATTAAAAGTTACATGGACGAAGCAGGTTTACCTCGTTTTGGAAAAACCTATCTACGTGATGGTCAGACTGGTGATAAATTTGACCAACCAGCAACTGTTGGTATAATTTATATGCTAAAACTCGGGCACATGGTTGATGATAAGGTTCATGCACGTTCAATAGGACCATATTCTTTAATCACTCAGCAGCCACTTGGCGGTAAAGCACAGTTTGGTGGACAGCGTTTTGGTGAAATGGAGGTTTGGGCATTAGAAGCATTTGGTGCTGCAAATATCTTACAAGAAATTTTAACTGTCAAATCAGATGATGTTGTTGGTAGAGCTAGAGCTTACGAAAGTATTGTGAAGGGAACACCAATGCCAAAACCTGGAGTTCCAGAATCATTCAACGTTTTGTTGCATGAATTAAGAGGACTTGGTTTGAGTATTACTCTTGATTAATAAGTTTAGAATTTTAGAAGTTTAGAATTATGCTGATGTGAAATAGATTTTTGGGTAAGCCCTGTCGGCGTTTAAAATATTTAAAAATCAGAAAAGCATATTAAACTTCAAAACTTCAAAACTTAAGATTTTCATAATTTCAAAAATTAAAAAATTTATATAAAATGGCATTCAGAAAACAACGAAAAGATTTTAAATCTGAAAGAAACGATTTTACTAAAATAAGAATAGGTTTATCATCGCCAGAAGAGATTTTAAAAAGGTCTAATGGTGAGGTGGTTAAGCCAGAAACGATAAACTACCGAACATACAAACCAGAAAGAGACGGACTATTTTGTGAAAAAATATTTGGACCTACAAAAGACTACGAATGTCATTGTGGTAAATACAAGCGTGTCCGATATAAAGGTATTGTCTGCGACAGATGTGGAGTTGAAGTTACAGAAAAAAAAGTCCGAAGAGAGCGAACTGGGCATATACAACTTGTTGTGCCAGTGGTTCATATATGGTATTTTAAAACTCTACCTAATAAAATTGGGTATCTTCTTGGGTTACCAACAAAAAAATTAGCGTCAATTGTTTACTACGAAAAATATGTTGTCCTTCAACCTGGAGTTAAAGCTGATGATGGTGTTAATAAATATGATTTTCTTACAGAAGAAGAGTATCTTAATATTACAGATGCACTTCCTAAAGGAAATGAACATCTTGACAATGAAGACCCAAATAAATTTATCGCAAAAATGGGAGCAGATGCCATATACGATTTATTAAAAGAGGTTAATCTTGATGATTTGTACTACGAATTAAAAGATAAGGCTGATAATGAGACTTCTAAGCAACGAAAAAATGACGCATTAAAAAGACTTAAAGTTGTTACAGCATTTAAAGCTTCAAAAGGTTTAAATAAGCCTGAATGGATGGTTTTAAGAGTTGTGCCAGTTATTCCACCAGAATTGCGTCCACTTGTGCCGCTTGATGGAGGTCGTTTTGCTACTTCTGACCTTAATGACTTGTATCGAAGGGTTATAATTAGAAATAATAGACTAAAAAGACTTATAGAAATTAAAGCTCCAGAGGTAATTCTTCGTAACGAAAAAAGAATGTTGCAAGAATCTGTGGATTCTCTACTCGATAATTCACGAAAATCAAGTGCTGTTAAAACTGATGCAAACAGACCACTTAAATCATTGAGTGACAGTTTAAAAGGAAAGCAAGGACGTTTTCGTCAAAATCTTCTAGGTAAACGTGTAGATTATTCTGCTCGTTCCGTAATTATTGTTGGTCCTGAACTAAAACTTCACGAATGTGGACTGCCAAAAGATATTGCTTCGGAACTTTATAAACCTTTTATTATTAGAAAATTAATAGAAAGAGGAATTGTAAAAACGGTAAAATCTGCAAAGAAAATTGTTGATAGAAAAGACCCAGTAGTTTGGGATATTTTAGAAAATATATTAAAAGGACATCCTATTTTACTAAACCGTGCCCCTACTTTGCATAGGCTTGGTATTCAGGCATTTCAACCTAAATTAATTGAAGGAAAAGCAATTCAACTTCACCCGTTAGTTTGCACGCCTTTCAATGCCGATTTTGACGGAGACCAAATGGCAGTTCATTTACCTTTGGGAAATGCTGCAATTCTTGAAGCACAATTATTAATGCTTGCTTCTCATAATATTTTAAATCCTGCCAACGGTGCACCAATCACAGTGCCATCGCAAGACATGGTTTTGGGACTTTACTATATTACTAAAGAACGAATAAGTACCGACCAATTAAAAGTAAAAGGGGAGGGAGCAATATTTTATTCGCCAGAAGAGGTGATTATTGCTTATAATGAGAAAAAAGTTGCTCTTCACGCAAGTATAAAAGTTAGAATAAATACTCCAAAAGGTGAAACCATTTTACAAAAAACTACCGTTGGACGAATTTTATTTAATGAGCATGTGCCAAAGGGTGTTGAATATATTGATGAAGTATTGACTAAAAAATCACTTCGTTCTATTATTCATAAAATACTTAGAGAACAGGGAGTTAAGGCTACTGCCAGTTTCTTAGATGATATAAAATCTTTGGGTTTTTACATGGCCTTCAAAGGAGGGTTGTCGTTCAACTTAGACGATATTATTATTCCACCAGAAAAAGCAGAGCTGATAAAGGAAGGAAATATTGAAGTTGATGAAGTTATTTCAACTTACAATATGGGACTGATAACTTTTAACGAAAGATACAATCAAATAATTGATATTTGGACACATATAAATAGCCGATTAACTGGAATTTTGTTAAAACAGTTGAGCGAAGACTTGGGAGGATTCAATTCTGTTTATATGATGTTGGACTCAGGAGCAAGGGGGTCTAAAGAACAAATTAAACAGCTTTCAGGAATGAGGGGTTTGATGAATAAACCACAACGTTCGGGAGCTGCACCAGCCGTAATTGAAAATCCAATTCTTGCAAACTTTAAAGAAGGGCTATCAGTTTTAGAATATTTTATTTCTACTCACGGTGCGAGAAAGGGACTTGCAGATACCGCCCTAAAAACTGCCGATGCTGGATATCTAACAAGACGACTTGTTGATGTTTCGCAAGATGCTATTATTTTTGAAAAAGACTGTGGAACTTTACGTGGTTTGCTTGCAAAAGCTATCAAGAAAAACGAAGAGGTTGTAGAAAGTTTATACGAACGAATACTCGGTAGAACCTCTGTTCACGATATTTACCACCCACTTACGAATAAACTAATTCATAAAGCAGGGATAGAAATTACCGAAGATATTGCTCAAGAAATAGAAGATTCACCAATTGAACAAGTAGAAATTCGTTCTACGCTAACTTGCGAATCTAATTTTGGTATTTGTGCCAAATGTTATGGGCGAAACCTTTCAACAGGACGTATGGTAAACAAAGGTGAGGCAGTTGGAGTTATTGCAGCTCAGTCAATTGGAGAGCCTGGAACACAGCTTACTCTGAGAACATTCCATATTGGTGGTGTTGCGGGAGGATTGGCTACGGAGTCAAATATAGAAGCAAAATTTAGTGGAACTTTAGATATAGAAGAACTGCGAACTGTTACTTCTACCGACGACGAAGGTAATCAAGTTGAAATTGTTGTTAGCCGAATGGCTGAAATGAAAGTTCGTGATGATGAAACAGGTATAACATTATCTACCAATACATTACAATACGGTTCTAAATTGTATTTTAGTTCGGGAGATAAGGTGAAAAAAGGAGATAAGCTTTGTGAATGGGATCCTTTCAACAATCCTATGATTGCCGAAGCGACTGGAAAATTGAAGTTTGTAAATATTCTTGAAGGAATTACATTTAAACAAGAAAAAGATGAGCAAACTAACTTTGTTGAAAAAGTAATTATTGAAACAAGAGATAAGACTAAAATCCCTGAAATAGTAATTGAAGATAACGATGGAGAAGTTCTTTACAAATATAACTTACCTGTTGGGACTCACATTGTTAAGACGGATGGAGACCCTATTAAAATAGGAGAAATTATCGTAAAAATACCAAGAGTTATTGGTAAAATGGGCGATATTACAGGGGGACTTCCACGAATTACTGAGCTTTTTGAAGCAAGAAATCCTTCTAATCCAGCTGTTGTTGCTGAAATTGATGGTATTGTTTCTTTTGGTGAAAAAATAAAAAGAGGTAATAAAGAAATTATTGTTGAAGCAAAAACTGGAAATAAGAAAAAATATCTTGTTTCGCTTACAAAACAAATTTTGGTTCAAGAAGGTGATTTTATAAAAGCAGGAACTTCGCTTTGCACGGGACGAGTTACGCCAGCAAGTATTTTGGCAATTAAAGGACCTACCGAAGTTCAAGAATATATTGTAAATGAAGTTCAAGAAGTTTATCGTTTGCAGGGAGTAAAAATTAATGACAAACATTTTGAAGTAATTGTTCGTCAGATGATGAAAAAAGTTCAGATAGAAGATCCTGGAAATACCAACTTTCTTGAAAAAGAAATTGTAGATAAAATTGCTTTTAGAGAAGAAAACGACAGAGTATTTGGACAAAAAGTTGTAGAAGACATTGGTGATTCTACTAAATTTAGAAAAGGCGAAATTATTTCTGTTCGTAAATTAAGAGATGAAAACTCATATCTTAAACGAAAAGATTTAAAAGTAGTTGAGGTAACAGAAGCAATACCAGCAACTTCTGTTCAGATACTACAAGGAATTACTCGTGCTTCGTTGCATACCGATAGTTTTATTTCGGCAGCTTCGTTCCAAGAAACTACAAAAGTTCTCAACCAAGCTGCAATTAGCGGAAAAACTGATTATCTGCGAGGCTTAAAAGAAAATGTAATTGTAGGACATTTAATTCCAGCAGGAACAGGAACAAGAGGATACGAAAAAATGGTTGTAGGCTCACAAGAAACTTTAGATGTTCTAAAATAACTAATAGATTTTTATTATAAACTGTCAGATATTTTAAATATCTGGCAGTTTTTAAAATTTGTAATGATAGCTTAATGTGTAGTTGCACAAAAAACAATGCTTTTAAATTTTATAACATCTTATATTATAGGGCGAAAGCTAATTAAAAATTAAATACTTAAAACTAAGCACTTACTTATGTCAGAAAAAAAAAATCAAATAAATATTGAATTAACAGAAGAGTTAGCACAAGGCATATACTCTAATCTTACGATTATTTCTCATTCGCCTTCCGAGTTTGTTTTTGATTTTATAAGAATTGTTCCTGGAACACCAAAAGCAAAAGTAAAATCAAGAATTATTACAACACCAGAAAATGCTAAAAAATTATTATTTGCATTGCAAGATAATATTTCTAAATATGAAAATAACTTTGGCAAAATAAAAAATACAGGGCAAGGTGGAACACCAAATATGCCAATGAATTTTGGCGGACCAATGGTAAAAGCGTAGTTTCAGCAGTTTGCAAATCCCCGAAATGGACTGTAGTTTTACAGATTAACTTATAAAAAAGTGTGAGATTTTAAAATTCACACTTTTTTCGTATAAATACAAAAGTTTATTAAAAGAAAAATTATGGAAATAATATTAAAAGTAGAAAATCTAATAAAAATATATGGAAATATCCATGCAGTAAACGACCTTTCATTTACTGTTCAAAAAGGAGATATTTTTGGAATATTAGGACCAAATGGAAGTGGAAAAACTACTACATTATCTATAATTCTTGGAATAGTAAAACAAAATTCAGGAAATTTTAAATGGTTTAAAAATGAATCTAATGTATTGAATAATAAGAAAATAGGTTCGCTTATTGAACAACCAAATTTCTATCCATATTTATCTTTAATAGATAATTTGAAAATTGTAGCAGAAATAAAAGGCATTTCAAATATAAAAGAAGAGATAGATAGAGTTTTAAAACTTGTAAACTTATTTGAACGACAAAAATCAAAATTTAACACTTTGTCGTTAGGAATGAAACAACGGTTGGCACTTGCTGCTCTTCTACTTGGCGACCCAGAAATTTTAATTCTTGATGAGCCAACTAATGGATTAGACCCTAAAGGAATAGCAGAAGTTAGAGCTATTATTCTGTCCGAAGCCAAAAAAGGAAAGACCATAATTCTTGCAAGTCATATTCTAGATGAGGTAGAAAAAGTTTGCACGCATGTGGCAATACTTCAAAAAGGAGAATTAATTAAGCAAGCAAAAATTGATGAAATGCTTAATACCAAGGAGGTTATAGTCATATCTTGCGACGAAATAAATGCTTTATTCGACTCGCTTTCAGAATCTGAAATTTGTAAAAAAGCAGATAAAAAAGAAAATGAAATTCATGTTATTTTAGAAAACGGCTTTGTCCCAAAAGACCTAAATAAATACGCATTTGAAAAAGGTTTTATTCTCACAAAATTTGAAGTAAAAAAAGATAGTCTCGAAGACCAATTTTTACAAATAATTGATTAAATTAATGAATTATGAACAATGAATAATTTTGAAATACAACCGTTTTATTATCAGGCTAAAGCCAATTATTCATTATTCATTAAAAAATTATTTATTAATTTCGTATCCTTTATCAATTTTAAGGTCTGTTTGATTTGCGGCAGCAACTGCGAGCCTGTCGCATCGTTCGTTTTCGGGGATATTGCTGTGTCCTTTTACCCAAATTAATTTTATCTCGTGTTTAGGATATATTTTCAAAAGTCTTTTCCATAAGTCTGGATTTTTTTTCTTTTTAAAATTCTTTTTTTCCCAACCAAAAACCCATTTTTTCTCAATTGCATCTACAACATATTTAGAATCAGAGTAAACCGTTACTTTGCATTTTCTTGTTAAAGTTTCCAGAGCAATAATAACTGCCAAAAGCTCCATACGATTATTGGTTGTAAATTTAAAGCCATCTGATAATTCCTTTCTGTGTTTGCCGTGCATTAAAACCGCTCCATATCCACCTGGTCCAGGATTTCCCAAAGCCGAGCCGTCTGTATAAATTATTACTGAAGTCATAAATTAAGTGTTGAGTTTTAAGTATTTAGTTTTTTATTAGCTATTATTGTGAAAAAAAATTAATAAACAAAATTACTAAAAAAACGGTTCACTTCAATATTTTTTCAAATAAAATAAAAAGAAATAATAAAATTCCTACTTTTTTTATTATTTTTGTTTCTTTATATTTCAAATTAAATTTTACATCTTCAATTAAAATACAAATTATGAAAGAAAAAGCAAAAGTTCAAAGACACAATTTTTGGGTTGGTCGTTTTTATCCATATTCAGGAGCGAGTTATTATTTGAATTGTCCTTCAATGGTTTTTAATGTTTTTATTAATGAAAACGCCAAAGATACAGCCTTTTACAAAGAACAAATTTTAGCAAAATTTCCTAAAATAGCAGAAGGCTATCCAGAAACAATTGAGCAATTATTTGGAAAAGTAGTTCAGCAAGTTTCAAAAATGGACTTAAACCTCTATGTAGATGAGTATAGCGTAATGCAAGACGATGATGAATGGACAATTGCTTTTGAAAGTCTGGATGAATTTTTATCGGAAGATGTAGCATTTATGGTTAGCAATTGGTTTATTGCAATGACAGAAGGTTCTGAGTATGATTTTGATAAACAATTTGAAATTTTGCAAAATGCCTTTAACAAAACACTTTACGGAGGTCCAACAATTTATTCACTTGTTGAGGCGGGGATAAAAAAAGATATTCCAGTTCATTATTTATACGAGGAAAATTGTTTGCAATGGGGCTATGGACACAAGCAACAACGAGGTCGTTCCACAATTTTTCATACAGATGGAATCAAAGACACCGAATTTACAACCTACAAAGATATGATGGGCGAATTTTTGGAACTTTGTAATTTTCCAACACCAAAAGGCGAAAATTGTTTTAGCGAAGAGGAAATTCAGGAAACTGTAGACAAACTTGGCTTTCCTGTTGTAATTAAGCCAGTTGCAGGACATAAAGGACAGGGTGTTACTACTGGAATTGAGTCTATGGAAGAGGCATTTAAGGCATATAATAATATTGTGAATGCAGCCACAGAAGCAGGACTTGCTTTTGAAGGAGCGTTGGCACAGCAACAAATTTACGGATATGACCACAGAATACTTACTATTGGTGGCAAATTTGTGGCATGTCTCAAAAGAGAGCCAGCATTTGTAATGGGCGATGGCACACAAACCATCAAAGAGCTTATAGATGAGGATAATAGACTTGAAATACGAGCCGATACAGCACGTTCTCCTTTGGCAAAAATTTTGCTTGATGCAGATATGATTGATTTCCTTACACTTCAAGGGCTTACGCCTGATGCTGTGCCTGCAAAAGACGAAAAAATTGTTTTACGAAGAGTTGCAAATATCTCTGCTGGTGGTGTTTCTTTTAATGTTACCGACGAAATGCACCCCGAAAATATCAAAATGGCAGAAAATATTGCTAAATTTTTCAATGTATCGGCACTTGGAATAGATGTGCTTGCAAAAGATATTGGCACGCCTTGGCACGAAGGAAATTTTGGAATTATAGAAATTAATGCCGGACCGGGAGTATTTATGCACCTTGCACCTGCTTTTGGTGGCTCAATTGATGTGCCTGCAGCAATTATGGATAGCTTTTTTGGAACAAATGAAAATGCTGGTAAAATACCAATTATTACTGGTAATTATCTTACTAACAATCTTATAGAAGGCTTATATAATAAATTTAAAGAAATAAAATCGGATATTGAATTTGGTAGCGTTAGAAAAGACGGAGTTTATTTTAACAATTCGTTTTTTATGGAGAATCAGCACAACGAAAAATGTAAAATGCTTTTACGTAATCCTAAATTAGAAGTGGCTGTATTTGAGCATACTAAAGACACAATTTACGATTTTGGAACTTGGCATACAGGACACAATATTGCAATTTTGGAAAAACCAACTTATGCAGAAGAAATCCTAAAAAGAGACCTAAATAAAGGTGGAATATTAGTATTGATAAATGACGAAAATGTAGAAGATTTAGATAATGAAAATTTAATAATAACATTATCAAAAGACGATGAAATTTTATCCACAACAACCGTAACAAAAGAGCAAGCCGACGCAAAAGTTTTAGAATTAATACAACCATATTTTGCTGATTTATTAAGCAAATATTAAAATATTATTGAATATAATCAACTTTGTATAAATTGTGATATTTTTTACATCAAATAAAAAATACGTGATAATCTGTTTAAACCAGCATTATCTACGCTTCTATTTATACAAATTAATTAAATAACTAAATAACTAAATAACTAAATAACCAAATAAATAACAAAAAATGACTATTGAAAAAGACAAAGTAGTATCACTGCACTACGAATTAAGAACCGCCAAAGATGGTGATATTCAGGAAACTACAAAAGGAGGACAACCACTAACATTCGTTTTTGGAAACAAACAAATGCTTCCTAAATTTGAGGAAAACCTTGGCAACCTAAAAACAGGAGAGAGCTTCGAGTTTATGCTAGACCCAAAAAATGGATACGGCGAAATAAACCCTCAAATGATTATAGATATTCCTATTACTGCCATATCGCAAGACGGAAAAATAGACCCAAGTGTTGTAGCCGTAGGAAAAGTTATAGGAATGCAAGACGCACAAGGACACCGCTTTAATGGAACAGTTTTAGAAATTAAAGAAGAAGCTGTAAACATGGATTTTAATCATGCAATGGCAGGAAAGGATTTGTTTTTCTCTGGCGAAATATTAGAAGTAAGAAGCGAAACTCCAGAAGAATACGAACATAGAAACCACGATCACGAATGCACTGGCTGTGGAAAACACTAATTTAATTTATGATTGTTAGCACCAGAAAATTATTTTAATTCAAACACTTTCCAACGTCCCAAAGGGACTTGGAAACGTGTTTGCTAATTATTTTACAAAAAAATGACTGAAAAAGAAAAAAAAGCTGATTTTTATTTTGATAAAGCTACAAGAGCATACGAAAAAGGTGATTATAAAACGGCAAAAAATAATTGGGAAAAAGTTATAAAATTAAATCCTAATCATGCAGATGCTTATTATAATTTAGCAATTATTCTGACAAAATATTATAAAAAATACGAAAAAGCAAAACAATATAATGAAAAAGCAATTGAATTGAGTTCTGATTTTGCTGAAGCTTATTATAACTTAGCACTTATTTTTGTAAAATATTATAAAGAAAACGAAAAAGCAAAACAATATTATGAAAAAGCAATTGATATAAATCCAAGTTTTTCAGATGCTTATTTTAATTTAGCAAATCTTTTAAAAAACCAATTTCAAGAATACAAAAAAGCAAAAGAATATTATGAAAAAACAATAAAATTAAGTCCTAATTATGCAGGAGCTTATAATAATTTAGCAGGTTTGTTAAAAGATAATTTCTATGAATACGAAACGGCAAAAAAAAATTATGAAAAAGCTATTAAATTAAATCCTAATTATGATAAGGCTTATTATAATCTAGCTAATATTCTAACAATACATTTTAAAGAAAACGAAACGGCAAAAAAAAATTATGAAAAAGCGATTGAAATAAACCCAAACTATGCAAATGCTTATTATAATTTAGCATTTCTTTTGAAAAATCATTTTCAAGAATATAAAAAAGCAAAACAATATTTTGAAAAAGCGATTAAATTAGATAGTAATCTTTTTCAAGCACATCATAATTTAGCATTATTGTTACATGATGAATTTGATGATATAGAGAATGCACAATTTCATTTTTTAAAAGCTATTGAAATAGGTAAAGAAGATATTTCAAGATTAGAATTAGATAAAAGAATAAATTTTACAGATGAAACTTTTATTTCGGATTTAGAAATAAAAAAAGTTAGACATATTAATAATGTGTCTATAAAATTATCTGATACAGAAAAAAAACACCTAATATTTACAGGAAAAAATGGTAGTGGCAAAACTTCTGTTCTTATAGAAGCAAAAAAATATTTAGAAGAAATACTTGAACTACCAATAGATAAAGAGTTCATTATAAAAGCAAAAGAACAATCTTTATCAAAAGATAATTATAATTTAAAATTTAATATAAAAGGTAGTCTGCTAACTTTAAGGTTGAAATATGAAACAGGAAATTTTATTGCCGCATATTTTCCCGCAAGACGTGAGTTAAATTTAAAACCTATAGAAGGAAGACCAGATAATATAGAAATTCCTTTGACTGCAAAAATTTCTGAAAGATTAAATGATAATCTAATTGATTATTATTGGAATATAAAAACTCAGGCATTACTTGCACTTGAAAAAGAAGATTTCGTAAAAAAGAAAAAATTAGATAATTTAATAAATGCGTTTATTGATAAATTTAAAATTATTGATAGTAGAATAAAAAAAGTAGAATTTACTGCCGAAAAAGGCAAATATAATATAGAATTTATCCCCGAAGAGCCTTACGAAAAGTTTGATTTTTCTACACTTGCCGATGGTTATGCTTCTATTTTTGATTTTATTTCGGAAATAATTTTACGCATGTCTAATCGCACTTATGATGTTTTTAATTTGGAAGGCGTAGTTTTAATAGACGAACCAGAAACGCATTTGCATATAGAAATGCAGCAAAAAGTATTACCTTTACTTTCAACGTTTTTTCCAAACGTGCAATTTATTGTGGCAACACATTCGCCGTTTATCCTCAATTCTATTGATAATACTATTGTTTATGATTTAGAAACATCTATCAAAACAGAAAAACTATCTAAAATTCCAGTAGAAAAAATAAATGAATATTTAAAATTGGATAAAAAAGATGTAGAGGAAATAGAAAAAGAAATATATGAATTTATAGACTTGGTAGAACTATTGAAGACTAATAATATAACAGAAAAACAAGGGCAACGTATAGCAGAATTAGATTTGAAATTAAATAAATTAGTTCCATCTATATCAGATAATATTTTTAAAGATTTTAAAAAATCGCAAAAAGAACTTTACTAAATGTTAAATATAATAAAAAAACAAAATCCAACGGATAACTATTATACAGATAAAAAAATAAGAGTAAAGACAAAAGAAGCCTTGAAAAAAGAATTTTTCAACCTGTGTTATTTGTGCGAAAGCCGTGATTTACGAAATCTTCAAATAGAACATTTTTATCCAAAAGGAGAAGCATTTTTCCCCGAAAAAATAAATGATTGGAATAATCTTTTTCTTATTTGCGGTAAATGCAATACGGTGCGTCCCAAAAATATAAATACAAAAGGAGAAGAGGTTTATAATAATTGTATAGATAAGGTAGAGAATCTGATAACTTTATATTATGACAAAGCAAATGAACAAGTGAAAATAGAGAGTTCGGAAAATACAACAAAAGCCAAAAATACAGTAAAACTTCTTGAACGAATATATAACGGCAAAGGTTCGGAAAGCACAGATTATTTAGAGCTACAAAAAGAAATTAAGAATAAAATTGAACATTTTAAAATAGCCTTAGATAGTTTTAATAATATGAATAACAAATTATTAAAAGATAATTATAAAAACATTGTAATTGATTTTATTAGTAAAGATTATAATTTAAAAAGTGAAGTAAATTATAATAGAGTTGCTTTTGTGAGTTTTAAACGCCAAATTGTAAAAGACAAATATCCACTGTTTGAACAATATTTTGATTGAAAAGATGAAAAAGTATATCTATTTTTAGGTGAAACGAATTAAAAACTCAACATTGAGTCCACTCCGACAAGTGTATTTTTGCCAAAATCAAGGCGGATACCAA
>JAOZQN010000928.1 GCA_029932195.1 Bacteroidales bacterium
TTTCTAACAATTTTATTATCACCGATTTAGAAAGTCAGAAACTTCAGTTAAAATAGTTTTTAAAATCTTTTTGTTGAATTATTACCATTTCGTCCATTTTTTCTTTGTAGAATGGCGAATATAAATATAGTTCTCTTTGAAAGCCTCCTTTTGTTTCATCTGTCAATTTAGTATCAGGATGTTGCATTAGTAATCCCGAAAGCCACCAATCATTGTTCCATAAAATAAAAGTGCATACAAACAATGCGTTTTTTGGCATTTTTCCTCCTTTGCCCATACTATCTGATAATACCTTATATTCCTTTTTTGTGCCAATATTTTCAAAAATAGTGTATTTTCCTTGTTTTGATAAAAATTTATAGAATCCCCAATTTCGTTTATCAATTTGTTTTAACTTCTTTTTGCATTCGGGAGTTGCTCTAGCAAGTTCTACAAAAAGCTCAAAAACTGTTAATGCAGAAAACTCTGTATTGTTCTTATATATAGAATCTTCTGTATATCCAGTTCCTGCTATTTGTATTCTGATTAAATCTTCTTGTGTTTGGGGATTTTGATACTCCTCCATATTTGAACTCATAAATTCATTTGTAATCTCTTCAAACAAATATGATTTTGAAAGCCAAAAAACTTTTTCCCTTATTTTGAAATAATCATTAGTTTCTTTTATTGTGAAAAAATCATCGTAGTAATCTGTTTCGTGGGCAGTTTCGTATTCTTTGTCAAATAAATCATATATTTTATTTGTAACTACATCTAATTCTTGGTGTGCAAACAAATATCTGTTTTCGTAATTGCTAATAAAATTAAGAAATTGAAAAAGCAAGAATTTTATGTCTTCTTTGTTTATATATTCATAATCATATTTTTCCTGATTTACAGCAAGAAAAGGAACTGGAGTTCCATAAAATTCTATATGTTTAGTTCTTAATGCTTTCCAAATACCTATATTACTAATAAAATCCTCAAAATAACTTGTTATATTGTATGCAATATCAGCAATAATTTCGTAGGTAAACTCCTCTTCAAAATATTCATCTTTTCCTTGTAATAATATTGTATTAGTTTTTTTGGTTAAGTCTAACCAATATTTATCGTAATCATCTGCTCTGTTGTATGGTTTTTTATCCACAAACCATTTTTGAGTTATTTCAAATTTTCGGTATTTCATAAGTTTTTAGTGTTTGTGTTTATTTAATTTATTTGTAAAATTCTTCACATGGTTTGCTTTCTACTTCTGCTTTAAATTTTGGAAAATTTAGCAAAGCCTCTCTTAAACCTCTAAAGTTTCGGAGTTGTAAACACTTGAATATCAATGGATAAGTAGAGTTGTTAA
>JAOZQN010000439.1 GCA_029932195.1 Bacteroidales bacterium
TTGTATTTCTAACAATTTTATTATCACCGATTTAGAAAGTCAGAAACTTCAGTTGATAAATTATTTTTTGATAATAGATTTTATTCTCCGCATATAGTTTTATAAAATAAATACCTTTTGATTTGCTGGAAATATCTACATCTAATAAATTGTTGGTTATACTTGTGTTGTTGTAAATGACTGAGCCAAGCTCGTTTACTATTTCTAATTTATTTTTGGCTTCTGTTATTTGAGTGAGGTCTATTGTAAATTGCCCGTTGCTGGGGTTGGGAAAAACGTTTATTGTGCCAATAAAATTATCTTCTTTTAACGATTCTTTGTTCTGCTCCGTAGTTACATTTTTTGTGTTGTTATCTGTATATAAGCTATCTTGCGATTTTGTGCTTTCTAAACTATAATCTATTTCGGCAATAAAACTTTGACCAGTGGCAGTTTCGAAGCCAGGTAGCAATATTATTTCCTCGCAAGCAATTACATGCACTAAATCTGGGTCGTCTATTAGATTACTGAGTTCAAATATGCCTGCATAGTAATTACCAAACATGAATTCTCCATCTTCATAAGCCGTTACTGTTTCGTCGCAGTCTAAATTTACTTTTATTTCTATTCTCTTTGTTTTTAGACTAATACCATTTACAATAAGAGTTACATCATAAATCCCTTTTTCTTCATAACTGTGAATAGGATTTTTCGCATTGCTTGTATGCCCATCATCAAAATCCCAATGCCAAGAGTTTATTGCCTCTGAAGGAATAGAAAGATCAACGAAATAGATTTTATTTTTATAATACCAACCACGAGTGTAATAAAAATCTGCATTTATAAATTTTAAAACATGGCATTCGTCTGCTCCTTGCAGTTCTGTTTTTTCTTCCGAGTTGCTCCAGTCGTCTGGTTCGTTGCCAATACGATAAACAGGTGGGTAGATTGTTGAAGTATTCTCAAATTTGTAGTTTTCATTTCCCGATAAGTCCCACGATTTCAATCGTAGCTTTTCTTCAATGCTTCCAAGAGGTGCATTTATGGAAAAAGTAAAAGTGTTGTCGTTTATTTTTGTTGCATTTTGGTAAAAGCTAATAGCTCCTAATTTATATTTAAGGTTACTGCAAGGTTCGCTGGTAGTTACCTCAACAGTTAAATTTCTTTCGGAAGGTAAACCGTTTACAGCCACATTGCATTCTAACTGACCGCTACTGTTGAGACTCCATTCGCTGTCGTATATTAAATTGTCTGTGTTTTCTTCGTAAACTCTAACCTTTCGGTGAAAGGGTAAAAAATTATCAACAGGAACTTCTATATCTTCTGTTGTAGAGTTACCTGCAAGGTCTTCTGCCGTCATTTGCAGAGTGTAGTTTCCATCGGGATATACTGCATCCCAGTTTACTAATGCTTCTTGGTCTTCTGTGCCTAATTTTAATTTGGTTTGCCATGGCTTTTCTTCATAATCGTAGCCTGTTCCATTTGTAGAGTCTGGCGTAAAAGAATTTGTTAGAATTTTACAGAAAAAATATCTTGGTTCTTTATTAAAATTATCCAATTTAGCATCTTTATTTTCATCTATTAGTTCAACGTCTTCGTGTATGTTGTCTAAGTCATGAACTGTTTTATATTCGTGAATTGAACCGTTGTATGCAGAATTCAAAATACTTAGAGTTGTTTTGTAAGGCACTCCAGTTTTTCCACTCCATCTGTATTCATTACCAGAAAATACTTCAGGGTCTGGAATTATTGTATCGGTGGAGTGCCGATACCAACTTCCCATATTGTCCCTAACTTCTCTTATTATATCAACTTTGCTGTAAACATAATTTTTTTCATACTCTTCTGTATTTTTATTTCTGATAAAAAAAGCACCAAACTCTGGAGCTTGATTAGTATTAAGGGGAAGTTCGTTGAATGGAAAGTGAGGACTGGTAAATAGGTTTTTAGTTATCGTATCTTTATCGTTCACTTCCAGATGAATATGGTTGTATGCTCCATAAAATCGTCGAACATTACCTATTACATCGCCTTCTACAACAGATATGGTATATACAACGAAACTATCTTGGGGTACAATGGACACCATATGATTATAAAAAATCTGTTCATCTGTATCATTGCAAGTAAGTCTTATTTGTGTCTCTACTGGGTATGCATAAACTTTTGCACTACCACTGCACATAGCTTTTACTTCTGTGTTTTCTGGTGCTATAAAATCAGTACCTGAGTGGAAAGATTTATCTTCAAACCCTCCAAAACCATGTGGAGATATTTTAGGCATAGTGTCATGATATATCCAACTATAAGTTTGAGCATTAGACAAACTACTTAATAGCATTAAAACCAATAATATAAAACTTTTATTTTTCATTTTCTATAAATTTATTATTTTTAATATCATATATTATTTTATAAGTTACTATACCTTTATCTCTTTCTATTAATTCATAATTAATTAGAACATTACCTGTTTTATTATCGTATTTAAAACCACTAACTACACATGAAGAGTAACTCTCAATATTATAAACATTAATTAATTCTCCTGAGTAATTATAAAGAAGTAATTGACTGCCTTTACCCGACCGCACAGGAATTAACATTAATTCTATTTCGTTAATAAAGTAATAGTATAAACCATCAATTCTTTTTGTTTCTATAGTATTTTCGCCAAATTTTTGGTCAAGTATTTTAATAACAGTATCATTTTTATATAAATACAATCTCATATTATCACTATGGTCTGTTGCATTTAGTATTAGTAAATCTCCATTATCAAAAACATGATAACTCAGTATTTTACATACATATTTGTGTTCTATATAGTATGGATAACTTTTTACTAATTCTCCTTTATGATTATAAACATCTAATGTTGTGTTTAGAAACTGTTCGTAGCTATATAAAGTTTCTTTATAATTAATACAAAGAATAAATTTTTTATTTTTAGAAAGCATAGTAGGATAAGCACTGTAACAATATGCCTTTTTTCCATTAGAAAAACTTATTTCGTCTATTCTCTCTGTATTAGAACTATATTTGCCAACAGAATAAACACTATCTTTCAATGTTACTACATCAATAAATTCGGTATTGTGTAATGTGTCTGGGTAGGTTTTCTGCCCAAAGACAAAAACAGTAATTATGCTAAATATTAGAATTAAAATTGTTTTTTTCATGGTTTTTTGTTTTTAGGAGTTAAAAAAGAGAATAACTTTGCCAAAGTTCCAAACTTTGCCAAAGTTGGTTACTAATATATTATTGCTTTTCCTCTAATTGTTTTATACGTTTGTCTTGCTCTATAATATATAAGGTGAGTTCTTCTATTTTAAGAAGTAGTTTTGAATTAAAATCACCAACATCTATACCGTTTTCATTTACTTCTGCTTCGCTTGCTATTTGGGGCAGGTGGTGGTTTTCTTTAATGTATATTTCAAGTTCGGGTAGTGGCATAAGTTCGTATTCGGGGTAAAATACGTAATCGTAATAAGGTCCAGCTTTTACAATAACTTTATGGGCATAAACAACCCCATTACTCATTACTCTAAATTGGTCTATACCTTTATTTTTAACAACTATTGCTCTGTTTATTGAACCTGTACTTAAATCTATATGCAAATTAGCACCAGGTGCAAGCTCGGTTGTGCCAATTCCTACGTTTCCATCTTCTGTTACAATAAACTTATTGTTTTTAATTAACTCCCCATAAAGATTGATATTTTCATATGCATTAATATTTTCATTTGCAATAATATTTCCTTCTGCTGTAATACTACCATCTACCCTAAGAGTTGTTGTCCTTACGGAATTACCACTAAGCTTTAATGGTGTATATTCATTTCCCCATATTGTGCTTTTAAACAGTAAAGTATAACCATCGGACTCTACTGATATATCCCATAAAGCATTGTATATTCCATTTAAGTTATCAACATCATGCTCTAATCGTAGGGTTGCTAAATTTTCAAAAGGTGGTTCTCTTATAAATTCTTTTATGTGCAAAGATGTTGCAGGTTCGCTTGTTCCAATTCCTACGTTTCCTGTATTATAATTTATTCCGTTGTCATTTCCTACCCAAAAACTCTTTATATTATCTGATGTTAGGTTTCTAACTGTCATGTCTCCGTTTTCATCTACTCTAAAAGTGTTATTCTTGTTTCTAAAAGTTTTTGCTTTTACTGTTCCTTGTGCAGTTATGCCACCTCTGCGATAGAAAACTATTTTGTTGGGTTGGTTTTTGTAGTCAAAGCGTAGGCTGGTTCCATCTAATCGTATGTCCCAGTTTACTGGCACTGTTCCTCTTATCTCGTCGTTTGGTGGTGGTGGATTTATTCCGCCTTCGTAGGTGCTTTCTAAGCGTATTGTTGGCTCGTTTTCTGCTTTTATGTGGATGTTTTTTTGTGGTTGGCTTGTTCCAAGTCCAAAATGTGCTTGCGAAGAAAATACAAATTTTGTTTCTGCTTCGGGTGTTTGCTTTACTAAATCTGTATATATTAGATTTAATTTTGTTCCAGAATTTTCAATATCCCACACCTTATTGTATTTTGTAATTGGGTTTGGTGGCGGTGTGCCGCTTTTGCCTCCATTGGTGTATGTGTGTAAACGTAGTGTAGCAAAGTCTTTTGTTGTTCGGACTGTAATAGATTTGTTGGGCGTGTTTGTTCCTATTCCGAGTTTATCTGTTTCGTTTTTAAGATAAGTGTTGTTATCTGTTCGTTCCCAAAATGTTTCGGGTGTTTCTATTTCTAATGTTTTCCATTCTAAATTTCCACTGCCGTTTGTGCTAAGCACTTGCTGGCTTGCTCCGTAACTAAAAGATGTTAAATTTCCTGTTTCGTTGGTGGTAACAAGTTTGTTTGCATCAAGCGAATTTATTTGAGAATATGCAGAGTTCCAATTAGTGGTATCTGTTTCGGTAATTTCATTTGCTAAATGATTTGTGAAAATGGGATCTGTTTCGGTGTATGAAGTAAGGTATCCAAAAGTAGAATGGTCTTGCCAAGAATATGCTTCACTCCAATTAGTAGTGTCTGTTTCTGTAATTTCACTTGCTAAATGGTTTGTAAAAATGGGGTCTGTTTCGGTGTATGAAGTAAGGTATCCAAAAGTAGAATGGTCTTGCCAAGAATATGCTTCGCTCCAATTAGTAGTGTCTGTTTCGGTAATTTCATTTGCTAAATGATTTGTGAAAATGGGATCTGTTTCGGTGTATGAAGTAAGGTATCCAAAAGTAGAATGGTCTTGCCAAGAAT
>JAOZQN010000440.1 GCA_029932195.1 Bacteroidales bacterium
CATAACTTTTCCAGCTTGTCTGGGTTAGGAAGTAAAACAACTAAAATTCAATGATTTATAATTTCAACAAAATCCATTATAATCAGATTTTTTAAAGATACAAAAGTAAATATTTAATTTAGAATACAAAAAAAAATATTATTACAATTCAAAAACACACTTTATTTCAGTTGTTTATGTTTATATTCAACTAGTTACTTGACTATCGTGAAAAAAAACTTTAATTATCAAAATTGAGTCCCCTCCGACAAGCATCTTTTTGCCAAACTCGGCGTTGGATACAAATTTTAAAATCCTCATTTACAACGAGTAAACTCCGGTTGTGAAATTGGTATCTGCCTTGATTTTGGCAAAAATACACTTGTCGGAGGGGACTCAAAATTGCTTTTTTATAAAACTCATTTGTTTGGTATAAATATAAAATTTTGTATTTTTGTATTTTTAATTTTTATGAAAATGATAAAAAAAAGTTTTATAATATTTTTGTTATTCTTTAGTTTGCCTTTGTTTGCACAGCAAACAGAACAACTACGAGAGTTTAGAGCCGCATGGATTGCCACTGCCAAAATGATTGATTATCCTTCAAAAAGAGGGCTGTCTTCTGAAGAGTTGAAGCAAGAGTTTATAGAAATAATAGAAATGCACAAGGCAAATGGAATAAATGCTATTATTTTTCAGGTGAGACCTGCTGCCGATGCTTTTTTTAAATCTAACTATGAACCTTGGTCTGAATGGCTTACAGGTAAACAAGGACAAGCTCCCGAACCATATTTTGACCCACTAGAATTTATGATTGCCGAAACTCACAAAAGAGATATGCAATTTCACGCATGGATAAATCCTTTTAGAGCCGTTGCAACGATAGAATATGCCGATGTTAGTAAAAATCACATTACACGAACAAAGCCAGAGTGGTTTTTTACTTACGATATAAATAAATATTTTAATCCAGGTATTCCCGAAGTGAGAGAATATCTCACCGAAATTATTGTTGATATAGTAAAACGATACGATGTGGACGGCATACATTTTGATGATTATTTTTATCCCTATCCTAAAAAAAACAATAATAATAAATTTATAAATGTCCCTGATAATAAAACATTTAATAAATACGGAAAAGGCTATAATAATGTCCAAGATTGGCGAAGGAACAATATGGATTTATTTATAGAAATGGTGAGTAAAGAAATAAAAGCAGAAAAATCGTGGATTATTTTTGGAATTGGTCCAGGAGGAATATGGCGAAATAAAAGTTTTGACCCAAAAGGCTCAAATACACGTGGTTTTGCAACCTATGATTGGCTTTATGCCGATGTTCTAAAATGGTTAGAAAACGGCTGGATAGATTATGTTGCTCCACAAATATATTGGCATATAGGACATAAAGCTGCTGATTACGAAGAGCTTGTTGGCTGGTGGGACAGAAATTCTTATGGTAAGCATGTTTATATTGGGCTTGCCGTTTATAAAATAGACGAAACAGAACAAGACCCACACTGGGGTAAACCCTCAGAGATACCTAATCAAATTAGGCTTGCCAGACGATTTGAAAACGTGAAAGGCTTTGTGCTTTATCAGACCAAAGCAATTGTGAAAAACCCACTGGGTGTGAGCGATAGCTTACGAACAAACTTTTTTAGCGACACATGTTATTTGCCACTAATGACTTATGTTGATAGCATACCACCAGAAGTTCCTCAAAACATGGATAAATATAAAATAAAAAATGAATTTACAATTTTTTGGGATAAAGAAGATTTTATAGATAAAAATGCCAATGATACGGCTATTTTTTACAACGTATATCGTTTTGAAGGAAAAGAGGAAATAGATATAACCAACACAGATAAAAAATTTTTAACAACCAAAAAAGAGTTCTTCTCAATAGAAAGTGATAAGAAAAGACAATTTTTGGGTAAAAAACATCATTTTGTTGTAACTTCGGTAGATAAGTTTTACAACGAAAGTAAACCAGGCAAACCAATTAGTATAAAATTTAAAAAATGATTTAGGAATGATAATATTGCTAAAAATTGTTAAATGCCTTAATTCTCAGACTTCTTAAATTTTCGTTTACTCGGCGTTGGATATAAATTTTAAAATCCTCATTTACAATAGTAAACTGTGGTATTTAAAATCTATATCCGTCTTGATTAAACGAATTTTAAGAAGTCTGAATTCTATGTAATTTAACAATAACGCAATAAAATAATAATAACCTATGAAATATACCTATAACTATCCACGACCAGCAGTAACAACCGACGCAATTATTTTTGGCTACGACCCTAAAAGCAACGAATTAAATGTATTGCTAATTAAACGAGCAAATGAACCATTTAAAGATAAATGGGCTTTGCCAGGAGGTTTTTTAGATATGGACGAAACCACAGAGCAGTGCGTTCACCGTGAGTTAAAAGAGGAAACAGGACTTACTGATGTAATTCTCGAAGAGATGCAAGTTTTTAGCGAAATAGACCGAGACCCACGAGGAAGAACTATTTCAATTGTATATTTTGGACTTGTTAGCACGCTTGACCACGAGCCAAAAGCAGGAGATGATGCGAGCAACGCAAAGTGGTTTTCTATCCTTCGTAATCCACCAATGTCGTTTGACCATCACAAAATAATTGCAGCTGCGGTAAACAAACTATATGATAAAATAAAATATCATACCATTGATTATCTGTTTCTCCCAAAAGGTTTTTCGTTAATTCATCTCAAACAAATTGAAACAATATTGTCTGATTATCAAATAAAAAATCACATTACTTTTTAAAATCATATGAGCGTGTAAGATACCGGAGGCTATTGGCAGTTGGCTTTTTGCCTCAGTCAGGTGTTTTTCACCTGACTGCCTCTACACATATTTATTTGTGGGGTCTGCGTGCAGGTGAAAAACACCTGTAAGAGGCAAAGCTTTTGCCTATTGGCTTTGTTTTTTGTCGCTTTGCGAAGCTAAAAGCCAAAAGCCAACAGCTAAAAACCAACAGCCAAAAGCCCTTAATATACTACCTCAAAATATTTATTTTATGAAAATAATATCATATAACTTGAATGGAATTAGAGCTGCAATAAAAAAAGATTTTGTTGGTTGGCTAAAACAAGAAAATCCAGACATCGTTTGCATACAAGAAACCAAAGCACAACCAGAACAGATAGAAAATCAACTGTTTGAGGAGTTGGGCTATAATTGTTATTGGTTTTCTGCAAAGAAAAAAGGATATAGCGGAACAGGAATTATGACAAAACAAAAGCCCGACAAAATAGTGCGTGGAATGGGCATAGAAAAATATGACAACGAAGGTCGCTTTATCAGAGCCGATTTTAGCGATATATCTGTGATTTCTGTCTATCACCCGTCTGGATCAAACGAACTTAGGCAGGCTTTTAAAATGGAATGGTTAGAGGATTTTAGAAATTATGTAAACGAACTGAAAAAAGAGCGTCCAAAACTCATTATTTCAGGTGATTATAATATTTGCCGACTATGGATAGATATTCACAATCCGAAAAGGCAACAAAAAACGTCTGGTTTCCTTCCCGAAGAGCGTGAATGGTTTCAAAATTTTATAGATGATGGTTTTATTGATAGTTTCAGGGAGTTCAATCAAAACGAAGGCGAATATAGTTGGTGGAGCTATCGTGCCAACGCAAGAAATAATAACAAAGGTTGGCGGATTGACTACAATATTGTTACCAAAAATTTAAAAGATAAATTAAAATCAGCAAGTATAAAACCAACTGCAATTCACTCCGACCATTGTCCTGTTTGCCTGAATGTAAATATATAAAAATCAAATAATTCAGAGTATTACTTAACGTTATGCTCTGAATTATTTAGCCTGCATTATTCATGAACTTATTTCAAAACCGTTAAAACGGTTGTTTTTTAGCTGTTTATATTAGCCCACGACTTAAGTCGTGGGTTAATATTAGAACATTGATTATAACCGTTTTAACGGTTTTTATGAATAATACAGGTTAGTGTCTTAATCCTGAAATCATTGTTTAATTTGCCTAATATTATTCAAAACTTCAGATCTTCATAATTTCAAAACTTTTCCAGATTGCATTATAAACTAATTTTTCTGTAAAGTAAGTGTTGTAATAACTTGCATGCTATCAATATTTGAAGCTATTGATAAAACTAATTTGTCCTCAGTAAATTCTCTCATAAGAAGAGCATCTCCGTCTTTTTTGTTCATAGGAGTTAGTTTTAAATAATCATCTCCTTTAATAGAAAGAACGTCCCAAGTTCCGAATTCTGCTTGTGGCGTAAACCCTCTACGTTCGAAACTATTATTGTCTTTTAACGTGAGAGAGAAATTCTGCTTTAAGTAAGTTATCTGACCCTGAAAATCAGTAAGATCTTCTGGTGTTCTCTGTATGTTGTCTTCGTAGTTTGTTAAAGACCAGCTTCCTATAAGTCCACTGTCAGAATTATTTGATGGTTGCCAAAAGAATATAACTAATAAAATAACTACAAAAACGGCTGCAATTCCTCCAATAATATATTTTTGTTTTTCATTGTTTGCCAATGGAGTTTTAGTGTTTTTTTGCGAGCGAGGCTCTTTTTTTTCATAAGAACTATTATCTGCCTCTTCGGATTCCATTAGGTCTATTAAATCTTCTGTTGCTTCGTTAAAGTTGGAATCAAAAGCATTTATCCAGTCGTGAGTATTTAGGAAGTGTTGGGCAGAAACAGTCATCTTTAAATCGCTGACAACAAATGGTATAATTGGCACTTCTTCTTCAAAAGCAAGGTCGTATTGTTCTATAACATCGTCCGAGTTATTCGAATATTTAGAAAATAAAAGTATCATTAATTCGGTTTCTTTTATTGCCAAACTAATAGACTCTTTTTTGTTATTACCTTTGATGTCTCGTGGCTCCATCCAACATTTGTAACCTTTGAATTCCAATTTAGACAAAAGTTTTTTGGCTGTATTTTTATCCTCTTTGCTATAAGAAATTACTATCATTTATTTAGTTTTTGGATTGATTATTTAAGGAAGTGTTTAATTCTTTGTCTTTAGTATTTAATTTGCTTTCGCTTGATAAATAATAACTTAACGAAAACATATCGGAAAGTTATTTTTGAAAAGTTCCTAATTTATTGTATAATAGACAAAATAATTCACTTTTGAAAAGTTCCTAATTTATTGTATAATAGACATTCCATAGGATTAAGTGGTAGTATCCTTATTATACTGATAACCACCAGATG
>JAOZQN010000929.1 GCA_029932195.1 Bacteroidales bacterium
ACAACGAAATAAGCTACATAATAACCGCCGAAGGCAGGCTAACACCAGACGAAAACACTTTTAAATACGAATATTACCTAACCGACCACCTCGGCAACACCAGAGTAGTATTAGACCAAAGCGGAGCAGTATTACAAACCAACAGCTACTACCCTTTTGGTATGAATATAGAAAGCCTAAGCAGTAGCAACACCGATTTTGAAACAAAATACCTCTACAACGGCAAAGAACTACAAGAAGATTTTAATTTAAACTGGCACGACTACGGAGCAAGATTCTACGATGCACAAATTGGTAGATGGCACGTGATAGACCCAATGGCAGAAGAGCGTATTTGGCTAACTCCCTACCAATACGCACAAAATACACCAATTATGCGAATAGACCCAAATGGGATGTTAGATGATCATTATGTTGATACAGAAGGGAATTATCTTGGAGAGGACGATGCTACTACAAATAATGTTAGAGTTGTAGATAAGGAAAATTTTGATAATGCAGAAAAAAACAGGGAGGGTGTAGCAGATGCTTCCTCTAAGTCATTACAAGACGGGACAGGTAGTAAACTTTTAAGTCAATATGAAAAAGGAATAGCTATTTCAGATGAAACTTGGAATGAAATGGAAAGTGCAGGTGCTGAAAGACTGAAACCTTTTGTGAAAAATCAAAGTAATAACACTGTTTTATATAAACCAGAAGGCGAAAATGAAGGTGTTAATCAAAATCCTTATGCTGATAATAATGGAGCGTATCCTATTGCCAAAAATACAGATTTGTATTCTCCTGTTGATGGTGTTAATACCGTAAATAGTGGTGAAGATAAAGTTTTTAAAGTACCAACTGGAGGAACTGTAGAGATTTCTTCAAGTGGGAAAGTTGACCTTGACTGGAAAGATGTTGGAGGCGCTGCTCAGACTGTACTTCCTGTAGTTGGAAAAGCAGGTTGGATAAAATATCCTGATAAGACTTGGAAACCATTGGCAAAAAGACCAATTGTAAATTAATTCATTAGTTAGATATAAAATAATAATAATATTTAAAAATGAAAAAAGTTTTAAGAATTGCAAATATTCTTCCATTAGTAACATTTATTATATATATGTTTATTGCTTTTAATATACATATATATCAAATAATTAACCAAAATTTGTTATTTAATTTTGCAGAATATTGTTTAATCGGGGTAGTTTTTGGTCTAATAATTTTTTTTTCTTGGATAATTTTAGTAATATTAATATGGTTTCAAAAAAGAATTAGTATATCTAAAATTGCAGCAGTTCTCATTTTGACTGTAAGTATGTTAAAATCAGGATAAAAAAAAGTAA
>JAOZQN010000040.1 GCA_029932195.1 Bacteroidales bacterium
TTCAAACATAATTTTTAATTTTAAAGATTTTAATAAAAATAAGTTGCGAAAAAAAAATGAATAAACCAAATTTTTCTATATAAAGTTTTTATTTTTTATTAAAATATTTTTACCTATCTTTGTTTTTTTCATGAAAAAGTGGTATTCTTGCAAAAAAAGATAATTAAACACCGAAAAAAAGATAAATATTAATTTTGAGTTTTTAGTGTTTAGTTTTTAATCAAAATTAAAAATACAAAAACCAAGCATTCAATTATATGTTAGCAAAAGAATTATTATCCACAAATTTCCCTGTCTTGGAAAATAACCATACGGGAATACAGGCATTAAATCAGATGGAAATGTTTAAAATTTCGCACATGCCAGTAGTAAATAAAGGTGATTTAATTTCTGTAATATCCGACAACGATATTTACGATTTGGAAATTGGTGAAAATCAGATAAAAGGCTTTCATTTACCTATGTATAAGCCATTTGTAAATCAAAATCTGCATATTTACGAAATTATTGCTTTTGCGGCAAAATACAATCTCACAGCCGTTCCTGTGCTTGATGATGAAAATAAATTTGTGGGAACAATTACTATTCACGAACTTACGAACTATGTCGCAAATCTGTTCGCTGCAAAAGAGCAAGGTGGAATTATTGAACTAAAAATGCCATTTAACGATTACTCGGCAACTCACATTTGCAATATTGTGGAAAATAATAATCTGAAAATTTTGAGTATGTATATTGGAGAAATAACGGAAAGTTCTGATATAAAGGTTACTCTAAAAATAAATTCCAACGATTTAAGCTCACTTATCCATTCTTTTGAACGATACGATTATAATATTAGCTCATTATTTTTCGGCAATAATAAAAACGAAGAGCTTTACGATGAAAGATTTGACAGCCTAATGAATTTTATTGATTTGTAAAAAAAGATTTTGCTATATTTTTGTATTTTTGTGAAAAATAAAATTCTGGAATATTGCAATAAATTGATTGGGGGCTGTTGGCTTTGCAAAGCGACAAAAACTAAGTCAATAGCTACTATGTTAACGAAAAAAATGACATTAGTGAAAAACGCCAAAAAATTAAAATCTAAAAAAATAACAGAAAAATTATGATTGATATTTTAATTGAAGTAACTAAATCAAGCATTCTTGGTATATTTACAGTTGAAAAATATAACAAAGAAATTCTTGATGAAGATTTATCAAAAATATTAGTTATTAGAAATATAATTGAAGAATGTGCAAATTACGTTAGTAAAAGCAATAATAAAATACATCTTGATTTATTTAAGAAAAAATTAATAGAATATGCACTTGAATTATTTACAGAGTGGTGTTTTCAAAATATACCAAATGAAGTCAAACTAAAAAAAGGTTTTGATACTAAGAATGAAAGAGAGGAAATTATAAAATATTTCAAACATATTTATACTCACTTAAATTATCCTGAATAAGAATAATGCTAAGTTTAAAGAGAACAACAAAAGTTGAAAATATAGAAACAGTATCAAAATAATTATAACCTCTAATTTTCAGTTTGTTAATTATTTTGACAGCATTCTAATTTGCACTGATGAAGTAGAATGATAAGTCAGGTTGTCAAAATTTTCTTCACTCCGTTTTGAAAACTTTGATAATCTACTTGCCATTCTTTTTGATGAGAACGAAAAAAACAAATGCATCGAAACAGATTGACGGACAGAACATTAAGGGCTATAACATTTTCTTGGAAAGCTCTGTAACTTTTCAATGTGAGCCCTCAAAATTAGGATATTGGAAAATTGTCACATTAAAAAAAGCTATTAAAATTGTATAAATTTTAATAGCTTTTTCTTTTAATGTTTTGATAACTAAGACTTTATTTTTTCATTCTTCATGTTTCAAACTTCTACTCAGTCTGTTTTTTCCAAAGTAAAAATATCTTCAAAACCTACTTTAAAAAAGTTTGCAATTTTTAATGCAAGCACTGTAGAAGGTATAAATTTACCTGTTTCAATTGCATGAATTGTTTGTCGTGAAACATTTACTTTGTCGGCTAATTCTGCTTGTGTAATTTTTTTCTTAGCTCGTTCTACTCTAATTGAATTTTCCATTTTGTTATGTGTTATGTTTTTATTAAAGATTTTATTTTGTTAGTTATTAGGGATATTTCAAATATCTTGCCAAAAAATATTTTTTATATGTAAAAAAAATGCAAAAAAAGGTATTCTTTTTCATTATGCTCTATATTACAGTGTTTTAAGTTGATTATTTTAATGAGTCTTCTGAAAATAATTTATAATAAAAAACTAATTAATTATCTAAATAATGATAGTAACCACTTTTTTTTTATATTTGCACAATAAATTAAAATACAGTTTAATAATCTTTAAGTGTAATATATTTTACATTTTTTTTAATTAGAAGTTCTAAAATTCAATTAGTAAGAACATTAAAGATTTTAAATAGACTATAAAAAATTGATTTATTCTCTATTTTTTAGCTTTTAGTTAAAAACAAAGGCCTTTTTCACGAGTGCCAATTTCGTCGTTATTTTTGAACTTATAAAATACTCATTTACAGATGTAAACTTCAATTCTAAAATTTCAAAAAGCCTTGAACTTGACATTCATGAGTCCACTCCGACAAGTGTATTTTTGCCAAAATCAAGGCGGATACCAATTTTACAACCGGAGTTTACTCGTTGTAAATGAGGATTTTAAAATTTGTATCCAACGCCGAGTTTGGCAAAAAGATGCTTGTCGGAGTGGACTCATTCATGAAAAACGCTAAAATAAATAAAAGAACAAGTAAGAAACCGAAGTTATTATTTAATCTTTACTAACTACAGTTAATTTGTTCTTTTATCTTTTTCACTTAACAAATAAACTAATAGACCAATAAACTAATAAACCAATATAAAAATGCTCGTAAAAACCTATGGCAGTGCAGTAACAGGAATTGATGCAACAACAATAACGGTAGAGGTTGAAGTCTCTCGTGGAGCAAAATTTTTTCTCGTAGGTTTGCCTGATAATGCCGTAAAAGAGAGCCAACAACGCATAGAATCTACGCTTCGGACAAACGGATTTAAGATGCCCGGAAGACGTATTGTTATAAATATGGCTCCTGCCGATATTCGCAAAGAGGGTTCTGCCTACGATTTAACGCTTGCCATAGGAATTCTTGCCGCTTCCGACCAGATAATTGCCAATGAATTAGATAAATACCTAATAATGGGAGAACTTTCTCTCGATGGTTCAATTCATTCTATAAAAGGAATTTTACCAATAGCATTAAGTGCTCAAAAAGAAGGTTTTAAAGGATTTATACTTCCAAAAGCAAACGCCAAAGAAGCCGCAGTTGTCGAAGGATTAGATGTTTATGGAGTAGAAAACATTAAAGAAGTTATAGATTTTTTTGAAGATAACTCTTCGCTCGATAAAGTTGTTGTTGATGCGAAAAAAGATTTTTTTGAAAATTCTCAAAATAGCGATTTTGATTTTTCCGATGTAAAAGGTCAGGAAAAAGTGAAACGAGCTTTAGAAATCGCAGCCGCAGGCGGACACAATATATTAATGGTAGGACCTCCTGGAGCAGGAAAAACGATGTTAGCAAAACGTATTCCGTCAATTTTGCCACCGCTAACAGTTGAAGAAGCCTTGGAAACAACTAAAATTCACTCAGTTGCAGGAACTCTAGGAAAAAACACGTCTCTAAAAACCGCCAGACCGTTTCGATCTCCGCATCACACAATTTCTGATGTTGCACTTGTGGGAGGAGGAATTTTTCCCAAACCTGGAGAAATTTCATTATCGCACAACGGAGTGCTTTTTCTCGACGAACTACCCGAATTTAAAAGAACCGTTTTGGAAGTTATGAGACAGCCGTTGGAAGACCGAGTTATAAATATTTCGAGAGCAAGATTTTCTGTGCAATATCCAGCAAGTTTTATGCTTGTTTCGTCTATGAACCCTTGTCCTTGCGGATATTACAATCACCCAGAAAAAGATTGTGTTTGCTCTTCGGGAGCAATTTCTAAATATATGAACAAAATTTCTGGACCTCTTTTAGATAGAATTGATATTCATATAGAAGTTGTGCCAGTGCCTTTTAAAGACCTTGCAGAAAAAAGACAATCCGAAGATAGTAGTAAAGTAAAAAAACGAGTTGAAGCGGCAAGAGATATACAAACGGCTCGTTATAAGGAAAATAAAGAAATTTATTCTAATTCGCAAATTGGCTCAAAACAATTGAGAAATTTTTGCACAATAAACAGTGAAGGCTCTACTCTCCTCAAAACTGCAATGGAACGACTCGGACTTTCGGCACGTGCATACGATAGAATTTTAAAAGTATCTCGCACAATTGCCGATTTAGAAAAATCAGAAAATATAGAAACACATCACCTCGCCGAAGCAATACAATACAGAAGTTTAGACAAAGAATCGTGGGGACAATAAAATAGTTATTGTTTAAAAAATTGAATTTTAAATAAAAATAACCTATATTTGCTTTTTTAATAGAAAGTATCAAATAAAAACCAATTAAAAACTTACTTAAATTAACAAATAAATAAATAAAATTATGTCAAAAATTAAAGTAGCTATCAATGGATTTGGACGTATTGGAAGAAATGCTTTCAAAATTATCTTAGAACAAACAGATTATGAAATCGTAGGTATCAATGACTTAACAAGCAACAAAGTTCTTGCTCATTTGTTAAAATACGATTCTACACAAGGAAAATTTAACGGAACAGTAGATTACGACGACGAAGGAATTATCGTAAACGGTAATAAAGTAAAAGTAAGCGAAGAGAGAAGTCCTGCAAATATTCCTTGGGCATCTACACCAGACGTAGTAATTGAAGCAACAGGAGTTTTCCGAGTAAAAGAAAGCCCAAAAGGTGGATACGGAGACCACGTGAAAAACGGTGCGAAAAAAGTTATCCTAACCGTTCCTGCAAAAGACACAATTGACAACATGATTGTGCTTGGCGTAAACGATGCAGACCTTAAAGACACTGACGTTTATGTGTCAAATGCTTCATGCACAACTAATTGTCTTGCACCAGTAGCAAAAGTTCTTCACGATAATTTTGGTATTGTAGCTGGATTAATGAACACAATCCACAGTTACACAAACGACCAAGTTATTCTTGACGGACCACATTCTGACCTCAGAAGAGCACGTTCTGCTGCCGTCTCAATGATACCTACAACAACTGGTGCTGCTGCCGCAGTAGGAAAAATTATCCCTGCTCTTGCTGGCAAACTTAACGGAATGGCTACACGTGTTCCAACTCCAACAGGCTCACTCGTTGACCTTGTAGCTACTCTTGAAAAAGAAGTAACAGTTGAAGAAATTAACGCAGCTATCAAAAAAGCATCGGAAAACGAAATGAAAGGTATTTTGGAATATTGTGAAGACCCAATCGTATCGGTTGATGTTATTCACAATCCACATTCATCAATTTTTGATGCAGGTTCTACTATGGTGAACGGAAAAATGATAAAAATACTTTCGTGGTATGACAACGAATGGGGTTACTCATGCAGAGTAGTTGATCTTATTGGAAAATTATTTTAATATTTTCTTATTTAACAAATTAGATGCCATATATTTAAAAATGTATGGCATCTTTTTTTTGTAAAAAATCCTCATTTTTATTTATTTTACTGATAATTATTTGGGAACGAATACGAAATAAGTTATGATAGTTATTTCGTAACCATTCATTAGTCTATTTACATGTCAAATGTAAGTTTAGTAACTTATTTTTTGGCAGTTACATTATTTTACTTTATTTTTGTAAAATACTTTTTACATTTTTTAAAATAAAAATTTAATGGAACTACAAATAGAATTATTAGGAAATTCGAGAAATGAGCAAAAACAGTTAATTCACCTAAAAAAATATCTTGAAAAAGCTGGAATACCAGAACTAAAAGACATAGAAATAGAACGAACAGAAGCAAAAGCAGGCGAGATGGGAGGTGGAGTTTTAAAAGGAATTTCTACACTTTTGATTGGAGGAGAAGGTCCACTTACAAAACTTGCAGAAGCTCTTGTAAAATACGTAGAAATTTTACGTAGCGAAATAAAGCTAAAAAATAGAAATGGAGAAGAGCTTGTTATTAATGCAAAACTTAATAAAAAGAGTATCAATGAATTGGTAGATAAGTTTTATGCTGAAAGCAGAAAGCAAACAAATGGAATACCTATAAAAAAAGAAGAAACAAAAAATAAAAAATTAAAAGAACCAGAAAAAAAGAAAGAATTAAAAGAAGCTGAAAAGCCTGAAAAAGAAGTAGTAACAGAAAAATCTGATAAGAAAGAAGAAAAATAAACAGATAAATATTTTTTATATAAAAAATATTTTTATCTTTGCATTCTAAGGACAATTCTTTGTGCGACCAGCTCCCACTGAACTCCCCCAGGACCGGAAGGTAGCAAGGGTAGGTGGTTGAGCGGTGCGATATGAAGGTTGTCCTTTTTTTTATTTGAAAAATTTCGACCTGTGCAATCAAAAAAAAATTATAATTTTGAAGAAGAATATTCAATATTCAATACAGAATTTTCAATATTCAATAAAAAAAACTTTGAATGTATTGTTTTTATACTTGAATATTGATTATTGAATGTTGAATATTGAATATTCTTCTTCTTTTTTTCACAACAAGAATTTTGATTGCACAGGTCGAAAAATTTGGTGTTTTTACAAGAGTCAAGTTGGCTTTTTTGAAATTTAAGAGCTTAAATTTACTTGTAATTGAGTAAAAATCAAAAAGCAACAACAATTAGGCACTTAACACGGCTCACTTTGAAAAGTTGAGGAGGATAATGTAAAACATTTAGTTTTTTTCTTTATATTTTTTATTTCTTAAAGCATTATCCTTACTGTTTGTAAATAAATCTATAATTAAAAACAAACAAAGTCGTTTTAATTTGGAATTGTCAAAAAAAACGAGTAACTTTACAACCCGCACGGCTCACAATGATTTGTGCGTTAGCCACAACTAAAAAAACAAGAAGAAAAACAGAAATAACAAAAGAAATGTTATTTTTGTAATTAAATAAAAACAGACATCAGATATGCCAGCTCAAAAAACATTATTCAAAGCAAAACAAAAAAATAACACTTTTAAAATTGAAAGTCGTAGATATATTGGTAGTAAAGCTAAATTGTCTGACTGGATAATGTATTTGATAAACAGTGAAATACAAGAGAAGAAATCATTTGCAGATATTTTTGCAGGAACAGCAAGTGTTACAAATTCAGCATTAAACCATTTTGAAACTGTTATTACAAATGATTTTTTACACTCGAATAACGTAATTTATAAAGCATTTTTTGAAAACTCAGAATGGAATAAACAAAAATTACTCGAAATAATTGAAAATTTTAACCATTTAGAAAGTAAAATTATTGGAAACAACTATTTTTCTGAAAATTTTGGGAATAAATATTTTCACAAAAACACTGCAAAAAAAATCGGACATATAAGAAATGAAATAGAAAACTTAAAAATTGAATTGACAGATAAGGAATATAATATATTACTTGGTTCTTTGCTTTATACAATAGACAGAGTGGCAAATACAGTAGGACATTATGACGCTTACTTTAAAAAAGAAATTCAGGAACGAAAATTAGAACTTAAATTAATAGAGCCGATAAGAACAGATAAAGTTTCAATATTTCAACAAGATGCAAATCAATTAGTTAGAAAGATAAAAACAGACGTTGTTTATATTGACCCACCATATAATTCAAGGCAATATAGTAGATTTTACCATCTATTAGAAACACTTGTAAAGTGGGATAAACCAAAACTTTATGGTGTTGCATTAAAACCTGAACCTGAAAATGTAAGTGAATATTGCAAAGTTTCTGCAAAAAATGTTTTTAAAGACCTTGTTAATAATATAAATGCAAAACATATTGTAGTTTCGTATAACAATACTTACAATCCAAAAAGTAATTCTTCAAAAAATAAAATTTCGCTTGAACAAATTGAAACAATTTTAAACAAAAGGGGAAAAACAAAAGTTTTTGAAAATTCACACAGATTTTTTAACGCAGGTAATACTGAGTTTAATAATCATAAAGAGTTACTATTTATCACAAAATTAGATGACTAACACACAGACATATCGTTCGCCACTTTTTTATGTTGGAGATAAATACAAACTTTTAAAAGAAATAAAGCCACTTTTTCCAAAAACAATAAATCGTTTTATTGAACCATTTACAGGTGGTGGTTCTGTATTTTTAAATGTTGATGCAAACGAGTTTCTATTAAATGATATTGATAATTATGTTTTTCAAATTCATCAATTTTTAATTTCTCAATCAAAAAATACAGACGTTTTTTTTAATCAAATAAAAAAAACAATATTAGAATATGGATTTTCTCGGTCATATATTGAAAATATAGTTCCAAAAGAATTAAGAAAAGAATTTGTAAAAACATATTTTGCAAAATTTAATAAAGAAGCATTTCAAAAATTAAAAAGTGATTTCAATAAATCGGAGAACAAAGATATATTAAAATTATATTTGCTTTTAATTTATGGTTTCAATAGAATGTTAAGATTTAATTCAAAAGGAGAATATAACTTACCTGTTGGAAATGTTGATTTTAATACAAATGTTTATAATGCTTTAAAAAATTATTTTAGTCTTATTTCAAAAAAAAATATCAATTTTTACAATCTTGATTTTGTGGAGTTCTTAAACAAAATTGAACTTAGAACAAATGATTTTATTTATTTTGACCCACCCTATTTGATTACTTTTAGTGAATATAATAAACTTTGGAACGAAAAAAAAGAAAAAGAATTGATTGAATATTTAGATAATTTAGAGCAGAGTAAAATAAAATTTGCGGTATCAAATGTTACACATTACAAAGGTAAAATAAACAAAATATTTCTTGACTGGGCTTCTAAATATCAAATTCAAAAAGTTAAAAGTAATTATATCAGTTACCACGACAACAGCAACAAATCATTTGAAGAAGTTTTGGTAACAAACTATAAACCCGAGATACTAAAACATACGCAAACTAAATTAACTTGGGATATTAAAACAGAAACTACAAATTAATGAAAAAAAAGATAAAACGAAAACCTACATATAAACAAATGGCGTTTGAAACAGCCGTAAGAAATCCTGAAAGATATATTGGTTTTTTATCGGCAGTAAAAGATTTTGTAGGAAAAACTCTTGATAATGATACTTTACTTGAAATAGTATCGCATTTATATTTAATCGGAGAAGTTTCAAGTCCTGAAATAATCATTGAAAAACAAACTACAATAGATGATATAAAAGACAAAGTTGCATATGTAAACAGCACACGCAGAGCAGACGGCGGATTTCCGCAAGGATTTGCATCTCGTTTTTGGACTTATATGCGAACACCTTCTGAATTTGGTTTTGTTTATGCACAATACGGTAAGAAATTTCAGTTTTCTCAAATTGCACAAATGTTAATAGAAAGCAAAATTGATGAGCAAGAAGCATTTTCAATTCAAGCAATGAAATATAACCGGAAATCACCTTATAGAAATGTAAGTAACGATTTTAATTTTTTCCGTTTCATTTTAAAAGCTATTATCAAACTCAAAAAGAATAAAAAATCATTAAGTTACGAGCAATTTATTATTGCAACTCTTAGCAATGATGGAAACGTTGATAAATTTCTTAAATTATTGAAAAACAACAAATTCAGAGACTACGAACAAGTTTTTAAATTTGTTCAAGACGAATATAACGTAACAACAAGAATAAACACCGTAACAAAAGATTATCCAGACGTAATTAGGCGAGTTTTAATAATTTCAGGTTTTATAACAATCAGATATACAGGCAAAAAACTAATTCAAATCAATGAAAATAAATTAAACTATATAAACGAACTTTTAAAAATTGATTTTAAATTAACAGACAATGAAAAAGCAGATGCTTTAAAATATTTCAAAAAACTGAATACTAAAAATAAAGAATATTTAAAGATAGTCAAGAAATACCGAAAAGAAGACAAAATAATTGCAGATGAATATACAAATAAATTATTCAATATCATAAAAGAATACGAAATAGACGAAAATATTATTTCGGAAAGTATTGAGAAGATTGGCACAAGACGAACTGTTATTGACGAGTTTAAAGAGATTCCAGAACCTTTAAAATTAGAGTTTTATATTTCAATTCTCGTGGCGTTAAAATACGGAGATAAATTTGTCATTAGACCAAATTACAAAGCAGACCACATTGGAAAACCATATTCACACGCACCTGGAAATACGGGAGATATTGAAGTTTTTTCGAATGCAATTTACTGGTTAATAGAAGTAACTTTAATTCGCAATAAAACGCAACAATTAAATCACGAAACGACATCAGTAATGCGACATTTATCTACAAATGAAGAATTTAAAGAGCATTTATACAAATATTTATCTTTCATTGCACCTGTAATTCATTACGACACAAGAGAATTTTTTGATATTTCTGTAATAAAAAGCAAAATGAATAATTATAAAGTAAGTCTAAAACCTTATGCAATAAATGAATTTGTGGAAATTACAAGAGAAAAACAAAATTTTACTGATATGGAAAAATATACAGAAAATGTATTTACAACTTTTAAGAATAAACTTAACTGACAGAAACACAGTGGCTAACATTGTGCTGGTTGTCATTTTTTTTATTTTTTTGTTTCGCCTACGGCTCACAAAAAAATAAAAAAAACGCCACCAGCACGTTACCGATGTGTTACACATCACATCATTGTAGAGCATACGGGTTGTAAAATTTAGAGTAATTTCTAACTTTTTGATACGGTTCGTAATTATTTCCCCTCAACTTTTCAATGTAAGCCCTTAATATTCATGAAAAATGCCAAAAAATTGAACAATTATGAAAACAAAAAACAGAACAGTATTTCTTTTAGCATTGATAATGATAATATCTGCGTGTAACAAAAATGATAATCCTATTCCTGAAGATATGGATTTTAAACAAGAGATGAGAAATTTTGTGCAAGAAATTAGTTCTTATTCTAAAAATATTAATTCTAATTTTGCAATAATTCCACAAAATGGAGCAGAATTAGTTAGCACAACTGGCGATGACACTGGCTCTGCCGAAACAACTTACATAAATGCTATTGATGGAATAGGGCAAGAGTCATTATTTTTTGGATATAGTGCTGATGACAAGGCTACACCAGATGAAATGATTGACTGGACAGGAAATTTTTTGGACATGGCAAAAAATAATGGCACAGTGAAAATAATTGTTACTGACTATTGTTCTACTCAATCCAAAATGGACGATTCTTTTTCAGAAAATAATGCAAAAGACTATATTTCTTTTGCAGCCAACCACAGAGCCTTGGATAATATTCCAAGCTATCCCACACAAATTTACAACGAAAATTCAGACGAGATAACAAATCTGCAAGATGCAAAAAACTTCTTGTATCTGATAAATCCAGACAATGAATATGCAAGCAAACAGGAATTTGTAGATGCCGTAGCAAATACAAATTATGATTTTATAATCATGGATTTTTTCTATGCAAACGAAGAGTTTACAGCAACACAAATAGAACAACTAAAACAGAAAGCAAACGGAGGTAAACGCCTATTAATTTGCTATATGAGTGTTGGAGAGGCAGAAGATTATCGTTATTATTGGAATAATGATTGGTCAAAAAAACCACCAGTTTGGCTTGATGAAGAAAATACTTCTTGGGCAGGAAATTATAAAGTTCGATATTGGGAGCAAGATTGGAAAGATATTATTTATGGAAATGATAATTCTTATCTGAAAAAAATAATTGACGCAGGTTTCGACGGCGTTTATCTTGATATTATTGATGCTTTTGAACATTTTGAATAACTCATAGTTAAAAGTTCAATACTTTTAACTTTATAACTAAATATATATTATGAAATTTTTTATTGACACAGCAAACATTGAGCAAATAAAAGAGGCTCAGGCACTTGGAGTTTTAGACGGAGTAACAACAAATCCATCTTTAATGGCAAAAGAAGGAATAAAAGGACAGGATAATATTTTAAATCACTACAAAAATATTTGTGAAATAGTGGACGGTGATGTAAGTGCAGAAGTTATGTCCTTAGATTTTGAGGGTATGGTAAAAGAGGGAGAAGTCCTTGCTGCTCTACACCCACAAATAACTGTAAAAGTGCCTATTACGATTGAAGGAATTAAGGCAATTAAATATTTTTCGTCTAAAAATATAAAAACCAATTGCACATTGGTATTCTCTCCCGGACAAGCTCTTTTGGCTGCAAAAGCTGGTGCAACGTATGTTTCACCATTTGTAGGACGACTGGACGATGTTTCTTCCGATGGTGTAGAATTAGTTTATAAGATAGCTGAATTATACAAAACTTATGGATACAAAACTCAAGTTCTTGCAGCATCTATTCGTCATACTCAACACATTATCCAATGCACAGATGCTGGTGCTGACGTAATTACTGCTCCTCTTAGTGCAATTATAGGACTGGTAAAACACCCACTCACAACCAACGGTCTTGCACAATTTATTAAAGATTATGAAAATAGTCAAAAATAAAAAATATATTATACTTCACACGGTATAGAATAAAGGGTATTCCTAAAAACTCAAAAATCAAGGCTTTCAAAATTCTTAAAGTTTGAGTTTACTCTTGTAAATGAGTATTTTACTAATTTTGTACAACGCAGAGTTTTGGGTTTTTAGGAGTGCCCTAAAGAAATTGGTTTTCACTAAAATATTGAAAGCCAATTTTTTTTATCTTTTTATAGTTACTGTTCCAGTTTTTTTAGTCCCATCATTAAAATTAAGAATATACCAATAAACATCTGATGGGAGAGTATTGCCTTCTCTTGTTCCGTCCCAACCTTCGTTGTTTTCTTTTGTTGTATATTCTGTTACAGTCATTCCGTTTTTATCTATAATAAGAACTTCAATATTTTCTTTTTCAGGATTTCTAATTTTCCAAGTATCGTTTATTCCGTCTCCATTTGGTGTAAAAGCATTTGGAATTACTCTCTCTTCCTCGTTTTGTTTAAACGAAATTTTTATGCTGTCGGAAGCCGAACAGCCTTGTTCTGTTACTATTATAGTATAAATTCCTTCTTGCGAAATATCTATACTGTTGGTTGTTTCGCCATTTGGCAACCAAAGATAGCCTGCGTCTGTAAATGTTCCAGCACTAATATTTATTGTTTCTCCTTCTGTTATTTCTTGCTCGTAATCCAAATCCAAATCAACATGTGGCATAGCAACTACATCTAAAATAAAATCGCTGGAAGAGAGACATGCTCCATTTTCTATTATCCAAGTGCAAGTTAGAACTCCTGCTGGCAATTCTCCAATTGATGTAAATGGGTTGTTTATATCATCAACATAAAAATCAGATTCTGGTGAAAATGACCAAACTCCTACGCCTGCTTCTGGTTCGTTGGCATAAAGTTGGTATTCTCCTCCTTCACAAGTGTCATCGCCTCCAGGAGGAGTAAACGCATCAATTATGCTATCATTATCTATATAAATTAAACTTTCTGAAATACAAAAAGAACTATTAATTATCCAAGTAACAGCAGTTTCTCCTTTTGGTAAGTTGCTTATTATTGTTTGTGGGTCGTAGTTGTCAGCAAACACGACATTTTCATTTTCGCAAAGCCAATATCCATATTCTCCATTGTCTAAATTTGGTGGGTTTGCACTTAAGCTGTAAGTTGGTTGTTCACAGATTCTTGCATTTTCGCCAGCGTTTGCAATTGTTATTGTGCCATCTATTGTGAGTGTTACTGTCTGAGACTCTACACAACCATCTTCGTTACAAACTACACACATGTAGGTATTACCGTCCATATCCTCATACGCAGATGGAATAATTAGATTATCGGTGGTTGTTCCTGTGTATGTTTCACCATCTGCGATATCGAAGAAGTTAGCACCTCCATCTGTGGAAACTTGCCACTGATAACTTATTGCATTATATGCTATTAAAGAGAAGTAGGCGTAAGCACCTATACAAGTTGAAAAATTATATGGTTCATTATCTTCATCAATATTTGGCAATAAAACATTTTCATACCAAGCAATTTTATTATCTTCTTCGGAGGCAGAAAGAACATCTAAATCTCCATCGTTGTCTAAATCAGCGGCGTAAACCATAGAAGCTCCATCTGCTATTGTGCTTATTGTTATTTCGGAGTCGAAACCATCTGTTAGGTTATTTTTATACCAAGCGATTTTGTCATCACCTCTTGAGGCTGATAGAATATCGTAGTCGTCATCATTATCTAAATCGGCAAGGTAAACTGATTGTGCGTCTATTGCATTGTCGTTAATTATTTCGTCTGTATAACTACCACCTTCGTTTCTGAATAAGACTATTTTTCCCTGTGTCCAACCTGCAACTACTACATCTATATCAGAGTCATTATCAATATCTGCGGCATAAACAGAATGTGGTGCTTCTATATAAGTGGTTACACTAAATGGTGTTGTGGCAAAAAAACCTCCTCCATAGTTCTCGAACCAGTCCACTGTGTTTCCATTTCTTGAACAGGATAAGATATCAAGGTCGCCGTCGTTGTCCATATCCACTGCTTGTGTAAACATTGGTTCTGAATAATTTAAAATTGTAGGAGTTAAAATATCAAAATCTCCTTGTCCATCTATATTTGGAAAGATATAGATTTGACCAGAACTGTTACTTGCCATTATAATATCGTTGTCTGTATCTTCATCTATATCAGCAATATATACAAAATAGATAGTTTCAGATGTAGTTATAATTTCGTGTTCTTCAAATGTTTCGTCTCCCATATTTTCATACCAATAGACAGAGTTATCTCCACATGCTACAATATCTAAATATTCATCTCCATTTAAGTCTCCCGCATAAGAAAACATAACACTTGATATGGTTGTTGCAATAATATTTGCATTGCTAAAATTTCCGCTTCCATCACCTTTATACCATGCCAGTTTATCGCCTCCCATAGCAGCAGATATAACATCTAAATTCCCATCATTGTTTAAATCAAAGGCATAACAACCATAATTATTGGTTGCATTTTCAGAAATAATTTGTTGCTCACCAAAACTTATTTGTGCAAAAGTTAAAACAGGAAATACAAGGAGAGCAAAAAGTTGTAGTATTTTTTTCATTTTCGTAGGGATAAAAAGGGGGTGTAGCGAGTTAGATATTTCTTATTAAAAAAAACACCTAACTATAAGACTATTACATATTAAAATCAGTAATAAATTTACTAATTTTACTATCTTTTTTGGCTTGTGGATAATAGAATAGAAATTCTTTCTCAGAGTTTTTATTTTCTGATAATGCTTTTTGAAGATATTTATATGCTTCTGATTCCGAACCATTTAAAAAATGAGTGGCAGCAAGTCTGCTATTTATTGAGGCTTTTTCCGAAGTATATTCTATTGCTTTAGTAAGAATTTCTATGGCTTCTTTATAAGCATTTTGATTAAATTTGAACTCAAAATAATCTATCCAAATTTCTTTTATAAATGGCTCTATATTAATTGTTTCCAAATATGCTTCTTCCGATTTTTCATATTCTTTTAGTGATATATAATTTTTTGCAAGAGTAAACCAATATCCTGGATGTTCTTTATTTATTTTTATAGCTTTGTTAATAAAAACATTACTTTTTTTATGACGTTTTTTTATCATATAAATTAGTCCTATATTATACCAAGCATCTGCATGTTTGGGATCTAATTTTAATGCTTTATCATAATATCTTATAGCTGTAAAATAATTTCCTAATTCATAATAACTTTTTCCTATCAAAAAACATGTGTCTGCATTTTCTGGTTCTAATAATAAAAAATCGTTAAAAGCGTCTATAGCCTCTTCGTATTGTTCTGCATCATGCAATAAACTTGCTTTATTTATTTGTGCCGAAGCAAAACTATCATCTAACGCCAAAGCAAAATCATAGGCTACCAATGAATTTTTAGACATTTCTCTTTTCTCGAAACAAATACCGAGATTATACCATGCAAGTTCAGAAAAAGGGTTTTCAGATAAATATTTTAGATATAATTCCGTTGCCTCTTCGTCTTCGTTTGTTCTTTCGAGACAAAAAGCAAGGTCTAAAATAATATCGTAATCGTTGGGAGCTAATTCGTAGGCTTCGCTCAAATATCTAACAGCAATATCATAACGACCTATACCAATGAATGTTAGAGATACTTCTGATAAAATAATTAGTCTGCTTTTTTCATCTTCAATTTCGTCTAAAATATTATCAAAATTTTCTAATGCTTTTTTTATATTACCTAGTTTACTATGGGCAATTCCTTTTAATATCAGTGTTTCTATATTATTAGGTTCTATTACAGATATTTTTTTCAAAATCTGTAACGATTGTGTAAGATGATTTAGTTCTATAAATAGTTGTGCTTTTTTTTGAAGTAAATCAAATGAGTTTTCGTGTAGTTTTAATCCTAATTCACAAACCTCCAAGCCCATTTTTATTTTATTTTTTTGAATATAAAAATCTATAAGTCTTTCTATTTCAAATACATCAAAATATAAAGATTTATTTTTAGCTTGCATTGTCTCGTAACGACTAACTAATTGTAAGCTATTATTGTTAAAATCATTATCAATTATATTACTCATAATTTTTATTTTTTAAATTATTCTACAAATTAAAATACAAATTTACAAAAAAAAATTTAAAAAAGTGTTTTTTTTTTATTCTAAAAGATAAAATTTTTATTTGCAGGTATAATGCAACTTGTTATAGAGAAAAATAGAGGAATAGAAAATATTTTGAAATAGTTTCTGGTTACCTACCTAAAGTTGGATAACTCACTGCATTCAGCAGGTGCAATATGTTGATAATTAGCCTTATCTTACTTTACGTGGGTAGCCATTTCTTGTATTATAGGTTAATAGAATTAATTTCAAATTAATATATTTTATTAAAAAAAAAGAACTTTTAATTTTATACCTTCAACTTTTTTCACCACTCTATTTCCGACCTGCTTAATATGTATTATTCTAATATAACAATCTGACTTTTAGGATATTTAACTGTATATTTAAATTTCAAAACTTTTGTTTCTGATGGATTTAATTTTAAATCCCAAGTCAGTTTTCCTGTTAGTTCGTCGTATTTTGCATCAGACGACTCTTCTAATTCTATATCAATTTTATCGTTCTGTGATACAGGTATTTGATCTTCAATAATTAGATTTATTTTTTCGTATTTATTGTTTCTAATTTTTATTTCAAAAACATAGGTAACCACTTTTTTTGTTCCAATAATCCTTTCTTTTGTAAAATCTTTGAGTTTTTCTCGTTCAATAATAATATTTTTATCTCTGCCAAGAGAAATATTTAATGTGTCGTCAGGGATATTCACATTCAAATCTGAACTTCCAATATAAGTGCCTTCAAAAAATAAATTTATGCTACCATTTAGTAAATGATATTGCTCCCAGTCGGTTATGCGAGCCATTAAAAAAGCATCTTTATCCTTTTTTGGTATGGCAGAATATTCATAATTAGATGGTAGCGAGTATTTTGTAATTTCTATAGAATGATTTTTGCCATCGGTTGGAATTGTGTATGAATTTGGAATTTTGAAAGTATGAGTTGTTGAATTTTTATTATTATATGCCTGCTTATTATTGTTTGAATTTGTAGGAATAAAATCCAGCCACCAAGTAGAAAGTTCGGGTTTTGTTCCACTTTTTAGTGGCTCACCTGTCGAAAGAGTGAGTTTTACATCTTTCCAGTCAAAACCTGAGCCTTGATAAACTTCTCCCTTGTAAACCAATGATATTGGTTTGGTTACACTTATTGCTCTCAAATCGTATTTTGCTTTCCAACCAGCAGTTGTAATAACATAAAGTGCTTCCAACGAGACTGTTTGAGCCTTTTTTGAAGAGACTGTTATAATTATTTCGCTTGTTGGTTGTTCTTTTTTTACGTTTAATTCTCTCTGTTGTGAAGCAATTTTAACAATTTCCTCTTTATAATTTGCTATCTTGCGATTACATTCTAATTGGAGGAGTTTTATTTCCGTTAATTTTTTGCGATAAAAATCGGCTGTTTTTTGAAGTTCAATAACACTAACTCCCTGCTCCTGACTACCAATAGATTTATTTGCCAAAATCATAGCCTCTTCTTCTTTATAAACAAAAAGCATATTTTGCTCGAACAGTATTTTTTCGTTCAAAGCCTGTCTTGATGCTTCGAGAGCTAATACTTCTGTTGTTTTTTTTGGATTGTGAAAAAAATCCAGCTGATGAACCACGCCAAGCAATGTTATATCTTGCTTACTTTTTATTTGTATGCTACTTGCATTTATATTTGGCGACAAATTGTATAAAATAATATTTGTTGTTCCTTTGGGAACATATATCTTACCTTGCCGAGTTACCTGTGCGCCACGCAAATAGACGGTTACTTCACTAATTTTTGTTTTTACTTTTAAGCTATCAATTTTTGCTTCCGAACACAAAAAAGATAAAGCTAATACGGAAATTAATATTAATTTTTTCATTATTATTCTATTTTATAGGTTTATCTTTTTATTTTTAGGATATTTTACACTAAATTTGATTGTAAATTTTTTAGTTTCAAGAGCTTTCAAATTCGTTTCCCAAATTAATTTTCCTGAGTCTTCGTCAAGTTTGGCTTCTGAGGTTTCTATTTGTTTTACGGTAATGTCATTATGCTGTGGCATAGGGAATTGATCTTCAATAATAATATCAATAGCTTGACTTTTTGTGTTACGCACAGAAATTTCATAAGCAAATGTTTCAATAATATTTGTTCCAATATATTGTTTTTTTGTGAAATCGGTAAGTTTTTCGTATTTTATTACAATATCGTTATCTCTACCAAGTGAGAAAATAATTGTATCTTTTGCATTTTGCACATCTATTTCCGATTTTCCAATATAAGTTCCTTCAAAAAACAAATTAGTTTTACCAGATAACAAGTTATAAAGCTCCCAGTCTGCAATTTCAGCCGAAAGGAAAGCAGTATTTTCCATTTTAGGAACACAATAATATTTGTAATCTGCATCTACCTCATATTCTTTTATTTCAACAGCATGTTTTTTATTATCAGAGTTTATTGTGTAGGGTTTTTCCAAAATATACTCCATGCTTGTTTGCTTTTTTGCTAATATATTATCTGGTGGATTTTGAAGGGTTGTATGACCTGAGCCTCCTGGTTTTCCTTTTTTCTTACCTCCTATTTTACTTTTGTCTTTGTTCCTTGTTATCTCTTCTGAGTTCATTGTTGTTACTGCATAGCCTAATGCCTTTTCTTCTCTTTTAATACCAATACCAGTAACTACAATCTCATCAACTCCCATATAATTATCTAATAATGTGGCATTCAAAGTTGTGCTTCCCATTTCGTAAAGATTGTATTTTTGTAGTTTTTTGCCTAAAGAAGAATAAACTATTACTTTTGCATCTGCAGGAATATCTTCAAGAGTATAATAACCATCAAAATCGGAAACAGTTCCAGTCCCCTCAAAATTTTCAATGTAAATGATGGCACCAGGTATCGGTTGTCCATCTTCGTCTATAATAATTCCATTTACTGTTCTTGTAGAATTATAAGTATTATTTGTATTTACAATTTGTGTTTTATTTTGATCTTGATAATAATAATTGTTATAGCCAAAATCTAAAAACCAAGTTGCCATAAGAGGCTTCTCTCCACTTTCATACGGATTTCCTGTAGATAATGTCATATTTACATTTTCCCAGTCATAACCTGTCTGTTGAAAAACATCTGCTTTACTCATCAAATTCAAGGGTTTGCTAATGTCATCAACTCTAATGTCGTATTTTGGAGTCCAACCAGCATTTGAAACAACATAATTTAACGAAAAATCTTCTGTTGTCGCTTTTTCTGCAACCACAACCACAACTAATTCGCCAGTTTTTTCACCTTTTGTATTATTTAATTCTTTTAACTGATTATTTATTTTTGTTGTTTCTATATAATAATCACTTATTTTTTTATTAAATTCAAGTAATTTTATTCTGGTTTCTGTCAATCTTGTTCTAAACAAAACAGATGCACTGTCTAATTCTGTTGCAGAGACATTATTTTTTGTTCCTCCAAACCAATTATTTTGAATAATTAAACTCTCTTCTTCTTTATAAACCTGAATTAAAACATTTGTCTCTTCAATTTCTAACTTAATTTCCTCTTTTCGTTCTTCTAATTTTACAATATTTTCCTTTTTTTCGGGTTTGTCAAAATAATTTATTCTATGTTTCACCGATAAAATTGTTGTGTTGCTACCCGTTTTTACCTGCGAACTTTCTTCATCAATAAAAGTAGATAAATCCGTAAAAACAACAATATTGCTTCCCTTAGAAAGTTTTATTTTTGTGTTCCTATTTATTTGTGCACCTTCACGAAACACAATCACGTCAGTAATTTTAGAATCGGATTTAATTGTATCTTTTTGTGCAAATAATACACTACTAAATAAACTCAGTATTGTTAAAATAA